>QNAD01000135.1 GCA_003641345.1 Candidatus Zixiibacteriota bacterium
GGTTTTCAATCTCCATTCCATTTATAGCAATTTATTTTCATACTAATTTAGATATGTCACTATCTGAAATTGGTATCTTTTTTGGATCTTTGGCAATTATCAGATCAGCATTTCAACTTTTGGGTGGCGAGGTTTCCGATAGAATGGAGAGACGTCAACTTTTGATTTGGTCACAATTTTTCAGATCAATTATATTTATATTTTTAGCAGCTTCAATTTATAATGATTGGGGAATTATACCGATTGCTTTTTCATTAATTATTGCTTCGATTTTTGGAGCTATTTTTCAGCCGGTTGCTAATGCGATGGTTTCTGATATTCTCCCTAAAGACAAAAGGCTTGATGGTTATGCTATCACTCGCTCGGCAGGAAATTTTGGATGGGCGGTTGGTCCTGCTCTTGGAGGTTTTCTTGCTACAAATTCGTATGGAGACTTATTTATAGCATCTGCAATAATCACATTTTTATCATGTTTGATTTTCTGGTTGATGTTGCATTCACCTAAAATCGAAACAATTCAAGAGAAGTTTACTCTAAAAGATTTAATAGCTATAAAAGATGATTCCAACTTAGCGATTCATTGTTCATTGATTTTTATTTTATATCTTGTGGTTGCCCAGCTTATTGCAACTTTTTCAGTTTATGCCGTTGACATAGTTGGTATTTCACAAACAGAATTAGGTTATTTATATTCTATCAATGGTTTGATGGTTGTTACTTTACAGATCCCGATTACCAGATTGGGAGGGAAGATGGCATTAACATCTAAATTAGCTATAGGGGGATTAATTTATGCGATAGGATATGGACTTGTTGGTGTTTTCAGTGGATTCAATTATTTTGTTATGGCAATAGTTGTTGTTACTATTGGTGAAATGATAATGTCACCTGCTTCACTTTTTCTGACATCAAAATTAGCTCCACCCGGAAGAATTGGTCGCTATATGGGGATATATGGTTTCTTTGTTGCATCAGGATGGTCTTTCGGTCCATTATACGGTGGTATTATTTTAGATCATTTAGGAAATACACCTACGATAGCATGGTTACTAATTTCATCATTGGCACTTGTATCAATGACAGGATATATGATGTTTAAACGAAAACTGCCTAAAGAAATAAATTATGATAATCATTGATTATTTATAATCGATGATTACTTGATTATTGCAAATTTACCTATTTGCGTATCGGTCTCTGATTCAATTACATAATAGTATAAACCGGAGACAACTGCTTGAGTGTTTCTTGTAATCATATTCCACTCATCAACCGAGGCAGTTGGGTCTGATTGGTCTTTATCATGATCAAGCTCGCGCACTAAATCACCATCAATCGAAAATATCCGAATTGTACATTTTGCAGGAAGATTAACAAAATGTAAACGTCGTGCTCTTTCGGCGGCAAGGTTGCTAAGTCTATTTTCGTATCCATATAAAGAATAATCATCACTAATTATATAAGGATTGGGATAGACATATACCTCTAAGTTTTTTTCAACTACTTCATCAAACGATGAAAGAGGGAAGGCTGTTTTTGCTCCAAATGTAACTGATGTTTCAAGTGATGCCAAATCTGCAACTGGCGACCCAAAATCAAAAGCTGTGACATTGACCCAGTATTCAACGGTTGGTAAAAGGTTATCAATTACAATTTCGTATTCAAAATATTTTAAATAACCATCCTCTGTTAATTCATCTGGATTTGCCAGTTGTGGGTCAATGTTTGAGGGGAATGACTGTTCGGGAAAACGTTTCTTAATATCGGTGTTTAATCCAGGGATTGATGAATTAAAATCCTGAGGCTCAAAATAAAAAAGAGAATCACCAAATTCGAATGGACTTGTTCGAGTATAATCTGAAGGATCAAAAGAATCATCCATACAGGAGTCACCATACAGGCAACAAAGACTGTCAATCATGAAGGGAGGGTCCTTTAAAACTATATCATCCCCAAGTTTTCTGGAAATATCAAATCCCACAGTGTCACCATTACGATTTAATCTGAAGGTAGTATCAATATTTATTTCATAAATATATTTGTTGTAATCTTCAATATCATAAGTAGCAATGATGCTATAACTTGATTCTCTCTGGTCACGACCAATATATACCCGATAGCCTTCGAAATCTTTTAACCTTGAAAAAACATCCTTACTGGTTTCTGTTTCGACACCGTTGAAACGCACTGTGAGTTTTCCAATTTCAGGAATGATTCTGAATTGTGGTGCCGGTGGGGGGGAAGCACCTTGAAAATCAGGGACGCCGTCACCTTCATAATAAAGAGTCTCATCTTCGCATACTCTGAACTTTCCAGAAAAACCATCGCCATCTGTATCCAAGCCGGGATTATCATATATCCATGAAGCCCATTTGGCATTAACTGCGAGATCATTAAAATTTAATTTGGAATAGTATTTATCAGGATCCAAAGGGTCAAAATACTTCTTGAAGTCATTTGCACCTTGATGTAAATCTTCGCCACCTACCCAGCAGAATGAAATTGGCAACCGTTGTCCCGGATTGATATTAAAAGGTCCGAATGACAGCAAATATCTGGCATCATAACCTTGTGCATATTCAAGGGCAAACTGAGGAGGTCGCAACCAACCTTTTGAAGTTTGATCAATAGCGGTGTACATTAAATCATAATCAAATTCCTCATGCCTCAAAACATAATATTTATTTGCATCACCTGTTGGGGTACCAAGTCTGTTAAGAAGAGGCCTAAAGGGATCATCATCAGAATCCTGCTGTCTCGGACCAAAATCACGAGCAGCATCACCATAATTCATTATCCACCAATTATATGAATACTTAAGAGAATCTGATGGTGTTCTGACAACTTTTGCACCAACAACTCCTAAAGCGGAACGGTAATCCCAACTGTCGTTTTCAGGATCTCCGTCATTATCGGCGGTGAAAGCAATGTTGACAGTGTCAATATATTCACAACCATTATCAGTTGTAATTTTATGAGTTCTATAAAACCCAACAATATCATCATTCCAACCTTCGGGACCGTTTCTGGTAGTGTGCCAGACATCACCGTCAACAAAGATTCCAATATACACTTCTTTAAGATCGTCCATTCCGATGTTTTCAATTTCATAATCAAACAGGATGAAATCATCAGCATAGGAATAGCTCCATGCCATAGTTTTTTGATAAACTTTAATGTTCAGCGGACGATGCGGTCTTTGATCTATCGGATCGTATTGAACTAATCCCGGGTCGGTTACTGTATCTGTGTAATAACATATATAATCTTCTTCGGAATATGCATTGGGACTGTAATTTTTACTATTAACATCTATGGACCGCATAATAAAACCACCAGCCGGTTTGGGGTCAGGCCAGAATTCGTATGTTTGATACCAATCTTCGTCAGCACAGGAAACCAATGTATCCCGTCCAACTACAGCACCTATCCAAAGGGCGCCTACCCAAAGAAAAACTACTTCACTTCCTTTTGGATAAACGCAGGATGCAATTGATTGCCCTGTTAATGGATCTGGAATAGTTCTTCCTTCGGTGCCAAAAGTACCGTTATTGCCGACAGCAAGCTGAATATTCCCTCTGTTATGAGCGGCATACTCAATTATTGGTCTGTCAGAAGCTATAGTATTGCTATTTATTTGTTTTGATGAGTGGTTGATTTTAGGATTGTGTGGTTCCAATGCTAAAACAGAAGATAAAAGAAATTGTGAAATAAAAAAAGAAATTATGATTTCTTTGAAGAGTATTTTATTCCTTAATTTTGTATATCGTATTTTAGTCATAAGCATCAATTTCTGGAAATAGAAGTTATTGAAATAATCATATTATGCAAGCAATTTCGATGAAATAAGTGTTCTTTTCTACGAGTGAGTATATAAAATGTGGAGAACCAATGGGACTTGTTATCATTCATTAATTTACAATTGACAGCTTTGAGGTTTCGAACAGCCTCTATGGAGGAGGACCGTTATTGAAAAGGTATTCAATCAAATAAGTTAAATCAGAAATGTCAATGATGCCTGAATTGTTAGTATCACAATCCATAGTAGGACAGGCTAATACATTAAAATCTCCGAAGAGATAGTTTACGACACAGACTAAATCCGAAATTTCCACCATGCCTGAATTGTTGTTGTCACAATTTAGAATATTGGGGATAATAGTTATTGAACCATCAAAACCTCGAACCTGATTACTGTCAATATAAATATCTACTGTTGTATCAGTAACAACATAATCATAATTATCCGGACCGGCATTTATTGTATCGTATAAAATACAACTATCCAAAAGCCATTCCTGACATAACAAATAATTAGTTGTATCGATTGTTGTATCAGAGACAAGCCCTATAAGAGTGCCTTTTGCATCGGCAAAATGTAATCTCGGTTGAATTTCAATAACACTTGTAAAATCAGCAATCCCAAATGTACTATCAATTGTATTGAATGGTATTTTTAAGAATAAGCCTCCTTGTTGGGGGTATATTCCGGGATTAGTTCCTCCTGTTCCAGGCAAATCGGATAAGCCGGTAATTTGAATACTGCTACTGTCTGAGTTAGTTTGAATTACAGACAGATAATCATATCCTGAAACAATACTGTTTGTGCTGTCAAAACCATCTTCTGAAAAATCAAATTTCACTAAGTCCGGACGACTTGATATTAGTTCAAATTGAAAACCAGCAATAATATCCTGAAAATTATCCATATAAATTGAAAGAAAAACTCCATGACTCGCAATTGGGGCAGTTGTATCACTTACTGTAAAATTTATTCTGGGAATGCTTCGGCTATTTGACGTGAAAAGTAAAATAAAAAAGATTGTAAAAATAACTTTGGGAAATTTAAAATTCATCATAGACTCCAATTATAAAAGAGATTGAAATAATGTTTAGATAACAGTAGGATCTATAATTCTTTCCTTAAGTATATTCCCAAGATAAGCATATATTTGAAATTGTCAAGACAATCAAAAAAATATAAATTAGCGAATGGCAGTAAAGTAGATATCGCCTTGAGGTCGTGTCTGGAGACATGATTATGCAGATAGGCAGGTCTCAAGAATAAGAAAGACGGTATCTTCTGCTCCTATATGGTGGCAACCTCAAACTTGTTTGGAGGTGAATATCACACAGGTTTTGCCTGCTCATTGTCATTCCTGCGGATGGGCTTGTTGAAAAACCTGAGTAGATTCATTTATATTTATGATAAGTTGATACAGATGAATATTGTCGAAGATACTTTTTCAATAAGCTCGGATGCAGGAACGACAAAATAAAAAAATATAACGGCAGAATAAAAAAATAACTATGATGCAATATTGTATTTTCAGATTGTATTTTTAGGGTAGCCCACCGCTTGCGGTGTGGTCTTTATGTTCAGTTTGAAGATGTTGAAACCGCACGGGTTCAACCTTACTTCCTGTCTATTATATTGTTTAATATTATCAAAAAATCATAAAAACAAATAGGGTGTGCTCTTGCCAATCGAAAATAAATTTACAAAAAAATATAGTTTTTGTCAAATGAAGGTAAGTTGTGAGGAGAGGTAAATTTGTTAATGCGAGTTATCTGCAGGATTAATTCAAAATCACATATTTTTCTTAATTGACTTTTTTAATTGATTGTTACCAAGTAATCTAATTTATTTCAACTATGCGTATTTTAGGAATAGACCCCGGGTTGCATATAACGGGATATGGAATAATTGACTCTGATAATGGCGAGTATCAAATCGTTGAGGCAGGTGTGGTGCGAACCAATAAAAAAGATGAAATGGAATTGAGACTTCACGAAATATCAAAGGAACTTAAAAATATAATTGCACAGTTCAAACCGGAAGCAGTTGCGGTAGAGGATTTATATTCTCATTATGCTCATCCTAAAACAGCAATTATTATGGGGCATGCTCGTGGGATTATATTTCTTAAATCGGCAGAGGCGAATATTCCGGTTTTTCCTTATGCCTCAACTCGTATAAAAAATTCGCTGACCGGAAACGGAAGAGCCTCAAAAAGACAGATGCAGATGATGGTGGCATCGACTTTTGGAACAAGCGATATTTTTGA
>QNAD01000136.1 GCA_003641345.1 Candidatus Zixiibacteriota bacterium
ATTATGTTGGACGTCCCTCGCCACTTTATTTTGCTGAAAGATTTACCAATTATCTGAAACAGGCTAAAATTTATTTTAAACGGGAAGATTTAAATCATACTGGAGCTCATAAAATAAATAATACTATCGGGCAGATTCTACTGGCTCAAAAGATGGGCAAGAAACGTATTATTGCCGAGACCGGTGCCGGACAGCACGGATTGGCAACAGCAACAGTTTGTGCCAGATTTGGGGTGGAATGTGTTGTTTATATGGGTGAAGAGGATATTCATCGGCAGAAATCGAATGTCGATAAAATGAAATTGTTAGGAGCGAAAGTTGTGCCTGTTGGTTCAGGTTCTAAAACTCTCAAGGATGCAACCAATGAAGCTCTCAGAGATTGGGTCACAAATGTTAAGAGCACTTTCTATATTATCGGTTCTGCGGTAGGTCCGCATCCTTATCCAATGATTGTCAGAGATTTTCAATCTGTTATAGGCAAAGAAACCAAAGCTCAATCAAAGAAAATTTTTGGAAAATTGCCGGATGCAATTATTGCCTGTGTTGGGGGTGGTTCAAATGCAATTGGGATTTTTAATTCATTTTTAAAAGATACAAAAGTCAAATTAATTGGGGTTGAAGCCGCCGGATATGGTTTAAATAGCGGGAAACATGCCGCATCACTTTCCAAAGGAAAGCCGGGAGTGCTTCATGGATCATATAGTTATCTTCTGTTCAATAAAGAAGGTCAGGTACAATTACCACATTCGATTTCAGCCGGTTTGGATTATCCCGGAATTGGTCCCGAACATTCATTTTTAAAAGATTCAAAAAGAGTAATTTATAAATCCGTAACGGATAAAGAAGCTATACATGCTTTTAAATTAGTGACTCATCTGGAAGGGATTATCCCGGCGATGGAGACATCGCATGCTCTGGCTTTTGCTATTAAAAATAAAATGAATTTTAAGAAAAATGAAAATATTATTATTTGCTTGTCCGGAAGAGGGGATAAAGATTTGTCAATTATTGAAGAATGGGAGAAGAAACATGAAAAATAGAATTTCTTCCCTGATTCAAAATTTCGATAGAAAATTACTGATTCCTTTTTTTACCGCCGGCTTTCCAACTAAGAACAAATTTCTGGATTTAATCAAAGTAGCAATAGATTCCGGCTCGGATATAATTGAGATAGGACTTCCATTTTCAGACCCGTTAGCTGATGGTCCCGAGGTTCAGTATTCCTCTCATATTTCTTTACAGAAGAATATTAGGTTAAACGATATATTTATATTAATAGAAAAAATCAGATCATTTTCAGAAATTCCGTTAGTGCTGATGGGATATTATAATCCTATTCTTGCTTATGGTGAAAAAAGATTTTTCAGTAAAGTCAAATCATTGGGAGTGGATGGATTAATTATTCCTGATTTGCCGGTTGATGAAGCAGAAGAATATACACAACTTATGGAAATTACCGGTTTGTCATCGATTTTCTTAGTCTCGCCAACGTCAGAAAATGATAGGATAAAAGCAATCGACTATTATTCATCTGATTTCATTTATGCTGTTACCGTTACCGGAGTTACCGGCACCGGTAAGGTTTTTGACAAAGCAACTGATAATTATTTGAAAAGAATAAGTAAGCAGATAAGCAAGAAAGTTGTAGCTGGATTCGGTGTGTCGTCGGCTGATGATGCTAAAAGACTGGCAAAATATACTGATGGAGTAGTCATTGGTTCTGCTTTTATTAAAATCATCAGAAACGAAAAAAACTTTGATTCAGCTTTAATTAAAATTGAGAGACTTTTAACAAGTATCAGGAATGCAATTTAGATGAGTAAAAAAGAGATAGATAAAATTAGAAAAGGGATCGATAAAATTGATCTCCAGCTACTCTATCTTTTTAATCGGAGAGCTGAACTTGTTTTGGAGATGGCTAAAACCAAAGTCAAAATAGGCGAAAAGCTTTTTGACCCCAAAAGAGAACGGGATGTTTTTGTCAGTATTACTGAAAAAAACCCCGGTCCTCTCTCACCTGATGCTATTGTTAGGTTATATGAACGTATTATCGATGAATCACGCCGTTTGGAGCGTACCGAAGTTTACGATAAGGAAAAAGAGTAGTCATGATTATTATAATGGAAGAAAAAGCGACTACTCGGCAAGTACAGAAAGTCTATGAAAAACTGCTCGATCGGGGTTTTGATATTCATCGTTCAACCGATATGAACCAGATTGTACTTGGCGTGGTTGGTAATACCCAGGCTATTAGATTATCGTGATTTCGAAATTCTCTCAGGTGTCCACAAAGTAATAAGAATTTCAGAACCATATAAATTGGCTAGTCGGGCATATAAGTCGCGTTCTTTTTCCTATTCTTTCCATGGAATAGGCGAAGAAGGTCTCAAATATTTAAGAGAAGCCGCCGATGAAAACGGGCTGGTAGCTGTCTTGGAAGTTATAGATCGGGTTGATATTACCCCAGCCTTGAAGTATGTTGACATCATTTAAGTAGGCGTTCGCAATGTACGGAACTTTGTTCTATCCAAAGAGTTAGGCGAGGCAGATAAACCAATACTTCCAAATATGTTTTAGCTGGTGGTAATTATAATGTCATTTTATGTGAACGGGGAATCAGGACTTTTGAAAATTATACCCGGAACACAATGGATATATCTGCTATTCCGGTTTTGAAAAAACTGTCCCATCTGCTGGTTGTGGTTGACCCATCACATGGGGGTTGTTGAAAAAGTCTCACAGATGTTGCGGTGGGTCCTGAAAATCTATATAAATAGATTTTTGTGACCTACCGCTCTTTAATTACAGCTACTTAAGTGTCGGGTCACAATCCACCTTCGGTGAATCAGGACCCAACACAACTGAAATAAGGGTTTATCAACAAGCCCCATGGGATTGGAATTCGGGACAAAGTAGCTCCAATGGCAAGGGCAACAGTGACAGCCGGATTAATTATCGAAATCTACTATGACCCTAAAACTGCATTCTTCGATGGAGCCCAAACACTTTATTTCAAAAAGTACGAAAAGCTGGTTGAGGAAATCAAAATTATTGCTTCGGCAGTCAATTGAACTATCTAATATTAGTTGAATTTTTCCAAAAACTCCGTATCCTTATCTACTTAAAATGAAAGAATAGATATGTCTAAAGATAAATTTAAAATTCAATTTTCTGAATCTCTTGCTAAGGCTTTTCAAAGCAGATATTCAGATAAGTATAGTCAAATTGGCGAAAACGAAATATTTAGTTCTGACTATATTTATGAAAATTTAGGTAAGCCCAAAGATCCTAATATGGGGCGATTTGCTTTTCCGGTTTTTAGATTCGGAAAATTATTGGGAGGTAATCCGCCTCGAATTGCATCTGAAATCAGTGAACAGGCAAATATAATTTTAGATGATTCAGAAAATCGATTGGTTTCAGTTTCGGCTATAGGAGCTTTCATAAACGGAAAAATCGATATTAACGCATTTGCCAAAGAAACAATTAAGAATATTGTAAGTTCAGAATCATACGGCTCAACAGATATTGGCAAAAATCAGACTTTTCTTATTGAATATTGCTCAGCTAATATCGCCAAACCGTTCGGAGTTGGTCATCTTCGCTCGACAGTTATCGGTAACTCTCTAAGAAGAATATTCACCAAACTTGGTTATAAAGTGATTGGTATTAATTTCCTTGGCGACTGGGGAACCCAATTCGGGAAAATGATTGTCGCTTACTTAAAATGGGGTGGTGGAAAACCGGTTGTTGAGCATAATATCAAAGAAATTTTAGATTTATATGTTAAATTCCATCAGTTGTCTGAGAACGATAAAACTCTTGATGATGAAGCACGCAAGGCTTTTCAGAAACTTGAGTCTGGCGACCCTGAGATGGTCGAACTATGGGAACAGTTTAAGATTGTTTCAATGGATGAATTTTATCGTATTTTTGAGATTCTTGATGTAGAGTTTGATGAAATTACAGGTGAGGCATTTTTTAATGATAAAATGAATGCTGTTATAGAACGGCTTGAAACAGCTGGAATTACTTCTATTTCTCAGGGTGCTCAAGTAATTGATTTAAACGATGAACAACTTCCGCCAGTATTACTAAAAAAAGCAGATGGGGCAACATTATATGCCACTCGTGATATTGCCGGATTATTATATCGCTGGGAGAAATACAAGTTTTTTGAATCTCTTTATGTGGTAGGTTCTGCTCAAGCAGATCATTTCAAGCAGATTTTCAAAGCGGTAGATATTATGGAAGATGCTGAGAATCTATCTGAATCTGAGAGAATGATTGGCAAGGTAAAACATATTCCGTTTGGCTGGGTCAAATTTGGCGATAAAGTCATGGCAACGAGGCAGGGGAATATTATTTTTCTGGAAGATGTTATTGATAAAGCGGTGAAATTAGCTAAAACAAAGATTGAAGATAAAAACCCTGATCTTGATAATATTGAAGAAACCGCTCAGCTTATCGGAGTAGGGGCGGTGATTTTTTCTCAATTGTCAGTGAAACGTCAGAAGGATGTGAATTTTAGCTGGGAAGAAGTGCTTAATTTCGAAGGTGAGACCGGTCCTTATCTGCAATATACTCATGCCCGTTTGTGCTCTTTAGAAAGAAAATACAAAAAAGAAATCAATACTGATATAGATTTTTCTTTGCTTGGTAACGATGAAGAACAACGGGTAATTGAACTCCTGGCTGATTATTCGCAAGCAATAATTGATGCAGCAAGAAATTATGAGCCGAATATTATATCTTCGTATCTGCTCAAATTAGCTTCTGCCTTCAATAAATTCTATCAACGTAAAGATAAAAACGGTAAAACAGATAAAATAATATCTGAAAATTCTGAATTGACAGCTGCCAGAATTGCGCTGGTCAAATCAGTTCAGATTGTAATAAAAGATGGGTTGTATCTGTTAGGTTTAAAAGCTCCTAAAGAGATGTAATTATTAAACAAAATAAGCCGGAGATAATAAAAGCCTTGAATGTTTATAAAGATAATATAGGTTTAGTAACTAAAATGATTAAAGATAATAGTTTGTTTAGCGATATTTTTAAGGTTATTACTGGGAGTTATATATGCTTATTGTAATGGAAATCATTGCCACAGATAAAATGGTTGAAGAGGTTTGTCGTGAGATAACTAAAATGGGTTTGAAGGCTCATCCGATGCCGGGAGCAATGAGAACCGCTATAGGCATTACCGGAAATAAATCACAGATAGATTCAAATAGGATTCTGTCTTATCCTGGAGTTCAGGAAATAATTCATGTTACCAAACCGTTTAAATTGGTTAGTCGTGACTTTTTCCCTGATAATACAATAATTGATATTAACGGAGTTAAAATAGGGGGTGATGAATTTATTGTGATGGCTGGTCCATGTTCGGTTGAGAGCAGAGATCAGTGTATGACAATTGCTGAATCTGTTGCTGAAGCGGGAGCTAAGATTTTTAGGGGTGGGGCTTATAAACCAAGAACATCTCCATATAGTTTTCAAGGGTTAAAAGAGGAAGGCTTGAAAATTTTAGCCGAAGTTCGTGAGAAATTCGGACTATTGATTGTTACTGAGGCTATTGATACTGATGTGGTTGAAATTGTTGCTGATTATACTGATATAATTCAAATAGGTGCACGCAATATGCAAAATTATACTCTTCTTCGCAAAGCAGGAAAACTTAATAAACCTGTTCTCCTTAAACGAGGGATGGCGGCAACTCTTGATGAATTCTTAATGGCGGCTGAGTATATTATGAATGAAGGCAACAAAAATGTGATTTTGTGTGAACGTGGAGTGAGAACATTTGCCGACCATACAAGAAACACACTTGATTTATCTTCTATCCCATACGTTAAACGCAATAGTCATTTGCCTATAATTTCAGATCCAAGCCATGGTACCGGTAGGAGAGATAAAGTGATTCCCCTCTCACGGGCATCTCTTGCTGTAGGTGCTGATGGACTTATTATTGAAGTGCATAATAATCCGGCGCAAGCTCTTTCAGATGGTGCCCAGTCTCTTACACTGGAAATGTTTAAAGAACTTATGAATGATGTGCGGACTATTGC
>QNAD01000137.1 GCA_003641345.1 Candidatus Zixiibacteriota bacterium
ACAATTGATCCAGGGCAAGAATTGCCAATCACATTTGCATATGTTGCCGGTGAGGATTTTCATATAAGTGATAATAACTTTAAAGAAAATTTAGAAAACAATTATAATCCAGTAGATTACTATTCAGGTTTAAATTTTAGAGATTTAGCTAAAAATGCCAGATGGGCATCATGGATTTATGATAATCCGGGTGTAGATACTGACGGTGATGAATATTCAGGTGAGTATGTTGTTTGCTGTAATGAGAGTCTCACAGTTTGTGATACAACCTACACTACTGGTGACGGAGTTCCTGATTTTGCCGGTGCAAAACCACCACCAGCACCGGTATTCTGGGTTAACTCAGGAATTGGAAAACTGACCATTAGATTCAACGGTTTACATTCTGAAACTGACCCTGACGGATTTCTGCAACGTTCTACCAGAGGTCAGGATAGTTTAGATTTTGAAGGATATCGAGTCTATTTATCTCGTGATAAACGTGCAGCCAGTTACAGCATGGTAACTTCTTTTGACGTTGAAGATTTCCAAAAATGGATATGGGCAGGCAATGAATTTGTACTTAGTGCAAAACCTTTAACACTTGATACATTAAAAAAAATGTATGATGACCCTTCCACAGGTTTTGAATTTAACCCGTATAATTACCCAAGCCATAGTCCTTTTGAATATATGGATTCATCATTCTATTTCGTTCCTCAGGATTTTAATGCTTCAACTTATGGAGTTAATACTAAAATCAAGAAACGATTCCCCGATGCAGATCCTCCTTCTACTACTGACCCTGAATTTGCTAATCCAGACGAGCTGACTGATGACGGATATTTAAAATATTACGAATATGAAATAGAATTACCGAACCTTTTACCAACAGTTGAATACTGGGTAAATGTTACTGCCTTTGACTTCGGCTCACCTGTTTCTGGATTACCTCCTCTCGAATCAGCTATTACTCTTGGAGCAAAGAACGCCTACGCTCAATTATCATCTGACGTAGTTGACAGTACAAATGCGAAAATTTATATTTACCCTAACCCTTATCGTATAGATGGTAATTATCGCAAGGTTGGTTTTGAGGGCCGTAAGGCTGACCAAGAAACTCTTGCTGACGACAGGGTCAGAGCTGTTAATTTCATAAATCTTCCGTCACACTGCATGATTAGAATTTTCTCTATCGATGGTGACCTTGTGAGAGAGATTGAACATGATAAAGATGCTTCAGACCCAACATCTACTCATTCCGAATGGAATTTAATTACCAGAAATACTCAATTAGCTGTTTCAGGTCTTTACTATTGGACTGTTGAAAATATGAGTACCGGTGAAGTTGAAATGGGTAAATTGGTTCTTATTATGTAATCTTTTGTTTTCGAATAAAAAAAACCGGCTTAATTGAGCCGGTTTTTTTATTGCCATTTTTTCCATATCTCAGGCTGGTATCCAATTGTAATTTGCTTAGCTGACCTTACAATCGGTGTTTTAAAAAGTAAGGGGTTTTCCAATAATGTATCTTCGATATTAAATTTCATATATTTCAAATTTCTTTTTTCATATTCTTTTCCATCACTATCAATAATATCTTCAATATCAAAAAAGCGTTTAATACTATTTAATTCTCCTTGACTGATATCTTTTTCTTTCAAATCTATAAATTGAAATTGCCATCGACGCTCTTTGAAAAATCTAATAGCTTTCTGGGTATCTTTACATTTTTTTGTGCCAAAAATCTGAGTAACCATTATTCTCCCTTAAATAAATTATACACTCCTGAAAAATCTTGATTCTCAATGTTTTTTGAAAATGTCATTGCATAAATATTTTTTACGACAGAACCAATAAATGACGGACAATTTAAATCATTAGTTAATTCTTGCAAATATTTTAAATCCTTATGAATACATTCGCTTGAAAAATGATTGCTGAAATCTTCTTCCAATATTTTTTTCTTCTTTGCGTTTAAAACACCTGAATTACCGGCTCCCACTGAGATAATATCTATGAATTGTTTTTTGTCTATCCCTGATTTCTCTGCAATTGAAATAGACTCCGCTAAAGTTGACATAAAAGAGCCTAAAATAAGATTGTTGATTATTTTAATTTTAGATGCTTTGCCTATATCACTATAATGAAAAATATTCGATGAATATTTTTCTATTATATATTTCACTTTTTCAAATTCTGATTTCTCACCGCCAATAACCGAAGTCAGCTGACCATTTAAGGCAGGAACAACAGATCCGATAACAGGTGCCTCCAAATATTTAAAATTATTCTTTTCAAACATTTCACTGAATGTTAATACAGCATTAAAATTATTAGTCGTTGTATCTATAATAACATTATTTGATCCATCAACAGACAAAAGTCCATTTTCAGCAACCATAACATCATGCACGGCATCACTATCAAACAAATTTAGGATTATTACAGAACATTGCTTAACGACTTCCGCAGGAGATACCGCCACCTCAGCCTTGATATTTTCAATTTTACTTTTTGTTCTGTTCCATACTACAATATTTTCACCTTGTTCAATCAATCTTTGTGCAATAGCTGTGCCCAAACTTCCTAACCCTATAAAACCTAACTTCATTTCATTACTCCGTATCTTAGCCCCAATTAATTCATCTACAATACTAATATAATAAATTGCAATAATCATCAATTTTTATAATATTTACATATATACTTAATCGGATATTTACCTTCCTATTGGAAATGCCGATATTAATAAATTAGTAGAATAAAAGGTTTTAACTAATGAAATATTTTCTTTCTATCATAATATTACTTTTAATTATTGTGTCTTCTCTTTCAGCAGGGAAGCTACCAATCAGCTATCAGGGGAAATTAACCGACCAATATAACAATCCAGTTCCGGATGGTTCATATACTATAATATTTTCACTTTTTGACGATTCACTTTCTTCTTCTCCAATATGGAGTGAAACTGCCAGCGTCAATGTCAAACTTGGATTGTTTAACCACCAGTTGGGTTCTGATAATTCTTTCCCCGATAACCTATTTTCTGAGAATGACAAATTATACCTTGAAGTAAAAATTGAAAATGAGACAATAACTACAAAGACGTTATTGACCGATGTTCCATTTTCCAAAAATGCTTCCTCAATTACAATGTTTGACAACAATGACAGCTTAAGTATCAAGTCATTTTCTAATGAACACAAATTGATAATATATGGTTATGATGAAGACTCTTCCAATATTGTTCTCCAAGCAGGGAAACAAGGCGATAGTGCAATCATATTCCCTGAATCATCAATAAGTGCTGATGAAATGTTTAATGAACCGGGGGTGATTTATAATTACAGCAATTCAGTTAAATATTTAGGCCAAGGTTACATGACTGATTTAATAACAGTTGAAATTGACATACCTACCGATGGCTATGTGGTGGCACACGGGAAATGTTATGTTGTCTTTAGTGGAACTACCAATGCCAATCGAGCCTGGATACAAATTGATATGACAAGCGGTGGGACAGGAAAATTTCCTTTTTATAATATGGTTGGTTTAGGTGGATATGTTAACAATAATGAGAATTATTTCCCCGTTCATGTTATGCGAGTTTATTATCTTGAGGCAGGAAAACATATTATAATTATGGAAGGTGAAGCTCTTGACTCTCCCCCAGCTAATGCAGAGACATGGGACCACCAGATAACAGCTACTTTTTATCCTTCCCATTATTTTCCACCCTTTAAGAAAAATGATATCATCCAAAGCGATACTGGCGAGATTATATTTGATCAAACTACTGATGATTATAAAAAGTTAAGATTGAATAAATAATACTTGGTTATTTTAAAAGAAGCATTTTCTTGCTTTTGATTTGACTATTAACCGAAAGCCTATAAAAATAAATTCCACTGGCAACTTTATCACCATTTTTACGCGACCCGTCCCATTCAACGTTGTATCGACCTGCAGACAAATAACTATCTAACACTGTTATAATTTTTCTCCCAAGAGTATTATATATTGATAATTTTACATCCGATTTTTTTTCAATTGAGAACTGAATTATCGTAGAAGAATTAAACGGGTTTGGATAGTTCTGCCCTAACTCAAAATCATTTGGTAAATAAACATGTTCATTCTCGATTGATGTTGGCATATCCTCTGAAATATCATAAAAATCTAAAGAAAAACCGTTTGAGACAGCTATCATATTATCTGTAACGGAAATCATCTTACCACCATAACCACCGCTATCTACCAAAATTGGCCAACGAGAAGTAATATCAAATATTCCAATATATTCATTTGTTACAGTAAATAAACTATCGCCATATATTACCGCATCTAAAACATTTACTTGATCAGTTAAGGTTGTATCAAGAATTATATTGCTAATATCTGAATAATTAAAAAATTGAATTTGAGTGCCACCAAAAATCGCTAACGAACCTTTTAGATATATCATTTCATCCGGATCCATATTTAACGACATGATTGGTTGCGAGTTTAAATTATAAAGAGAATCAATTTCTGAAACATATAGCAATTTTTTATTGGTTGCCACAAATAGTTTATTGCCGTCCAAAACAAAACCCTCAATACGCCCAGTGTACCGATAATTATTTCTGTATTCTATTTTATTCAAATTATTAATTGTAAAAACATCAATAGATGCATCTTTTATCATTAGTACTAATCTCAAACTGTCATTGAACATTTTATCGGATATGTAAAGCTCAGGGTTACCAAGCGGGTCAACCTCAATTGAATCCTTGAAATCTTTTATGTATGCCGGTCCTTCATCAAATACCCATGAATATATAGCTATCATTCCAGGCAAACGATATAACGCAAACAAGTCATCGTTTAGAGATTCAAGAGAAGAAACATACCGCAACCCTTCGGCAATAGAAGTATCATAGACTGGTTTATTATCAAAATCAAAGGAATAGATATCTATCGGATTTCCTTCACCTGCTGTGTAAAATTTATTATTAAAAAACATGATATCTTTTATCTCACCAAATCTTTTTAACCCTTGTATTCCTGCGCCAGCAAGGTCAACATCATCTATATCATATAAACTGAAACCACCTGATATATTAGGAAGAAACAGATAATTGATTGCATGCATCTGACATATATCTCCGTTTGGAAGAATATCGTTGGCAGTAAAATCATAAATATCATGTTGCTCTTTATGAACTAAATCTAATCCCCTGTTATGGACAAAAACTAAAAATATATCCGTTTCAAAGATTGATATCGGATTATTAGCCAATGGAATTGAATCGGTGATAATTCCATGCTCAAAATCAAATTCACCTATCAGAACTCCTCGGTTTACCACTGATAGAATTATACGGTCATCCGATAAACAAAATTTCTTCACAGAAAACGGAACATATAAATAATCCACAAAACTATTCAAGTTGTTACCTGAGATATCATAACGAATAATACCATTGTACTCATCAAGAACATAAAGAGTATCTTTCCTCAACTCCAACTGAGTTACATAAACACCAATAAAACTTGAATCTACAAATTGAATCTGGCCAAAATTCTGATGGCTAAAATTCCATAATCCATCAAAACCGGCAGACAATAATATATTGTTATCATCAAAAACATAATCTTCAAACTCAATCTGAGTATCCCAGACAGAGATTAAAGTTAAGTTTGGCAAGTTGGATAAATCAAAAAAATAAATTTTATTTTCTGAAGTTTTAACAGCCAACGTCTGATTGTCTCTATTCATTGACACAGGTTCATCAACAGTTAAAAAATGACTTTTTTGCACAAAAATATCCTGTCCCAAATCATATTGAGATACAACAAGACCGCGCTCAGTGCATCCGACAACAAAGCCATCAACAACCATCAAGCTCTTATACTTGTTCCACATAAAAGTATAATCAGGCAGTTCACTTATATCGCCATAGACATTAAAAAATACGATAAAAAATAAGACCATTAAATATGTAATCAGCTTGTGTGTCATTTTAACAACATCATCTTTTTCACAAATTGTTCATCGTTGACTTTTAACATATAAAAATAAATTCCAGTGGATAT
>QNAD01000138.1 GCA_003641345.1 Candidatus Zixiibacteriota bacterium
ACGCCGATAAAATCACCTGAAAGATTAAACATGCCACCACCAATTGAACCGGCTGTTACCATGCCGGCAAATTGAACAGTACCTTCCGGTCTCATGCCGGCACAAAATCCAAGTATTGGGCTTGCTCTAACTCCATAAGAGTTACCCAAAGCAATAATTACTTGCCCACTGCATAAATACTGACGGGACAACTGAACAGGAACACCAAACCGTTTATCGACTTTTAGAAGTGCCAAACCAGTTTGATAGTCAACTCCTATCTTTTCAGCCACTATTTTATATTCATCAAAATGAACAAGAAAATGATCCATGTCAGCAACTGCTTTAGCTGTTGTAATTATATGCCCAAGCGTGTCATAAATAATACCTGAAAAAATATGACTACTGATCACCTCTTCGCCAGAACCAAACATATTAGAATACGACACCGCTTTTGTTGCTTCGATAGTAACAATTGAATTGGACAGCTCATGGACAAGATCATTAAAACCTGTTTCTATGCCATTAAGTTCTAAGCTGTTTGTCGGATAGGATATTTGTGAAAAAAAGACCGCCATAAATAACCCAATGAGGATAACTCTGGCGGTCTTATTAAAATTCTTTAGCATTTTAGAAGCCTCTTGCATCCTCCTTGCCATTAGTATTATCGGGTGACACATAAACTTTGATGACAGGTCTGATTATGAAATAACTTTTTACAAACGGTAAGGGGATTTCAACAATTTGATTATTGGACGTTCTAAACTCAAAAGGGCTGTTATAAAAATCAGAACTGGCAGAACTGGTTAAAACGTTGGAAATTTTGTTGATTCTCTCTGCTTGAGCCAATTGTCGATTAAATGACCAGTTTTTATCAACAGTGGCAACGTTGTTTTTAAGATTCGGATTGTTAGTCGGCATCACTGTCAAATAAGAATCATCACCGCCATCATTGTTTGTGTTCACAGCCAAAGGTTGTGAAGTCGGAGATGATGAATAATTATTATAAGTTACAGCCGAAACAAAAAGAACCAAACAAACCGCAGCCACAGCCGGAACCACTTTTGACCAAGAGAACAAAGGTGCTCTCTTTGGCATATATGCTTTGGTTCTGGTCTCTTTAAACCGCTCCTGTGCAATCCGATTCATCAGCTTATTATTAAAATCAACCGATGTTTTCTTCGTTGACACTTTACGGCTGGCATCGAGTATCGAACGGTACAACGTTTCCTCTCTTCGGCAATCGGCACAGTTGTCCAAATGGTCGGCAACCGCATCTATCCGATTAGGAGTCAACTCATCGTTACAATAAGCTGACAGGAAGGAGCGTACTTTTCGACAGCGCATTATATTCCTCCACCTTTGGTTTCAATTTATTCCGTAACATCAGCCTTGCTCGATTGACACGCGATTTCACAGTTCCCAGAGGTATATCTAAAATCTTAGCAACCTCTTCATAAGGCAATTCTTGTACATCGCGAAGCATAAAGGCAGTACGGTATTTTTCGGGTAATGATGACACGGCATGATTAAGAATTTCGGGAAGACGTGTAGGCACTTTCATCTCCACTGCAAATTCGGCTTCATTCCCTTGCATCTCGTTTATATCATAATGTTTAAATTTCTTCCTTTTTCTAAGCTCATTTCTGCCAAGATTCAAACCAATTGTATAAATCCAAGTTGACAGACAATGTTGGAAATTAAATGACTGCCGATGCTGATAGACCCGAATAAATGTTTCCTGCACAATATCTTCAGCTTCTTCAGATGAACTAACCATCCGACCAATAACATTTAGTAGGCGGTCTTTATAACGGTCAACCAATTCATTAAATGCAACCATGTTGCCATTTTGAACTGCCTTCATTAACCGAAAATCTATATCTTTTTCTGATTCTTTCGCCATATTTGTGCCTTTCAGTGTTCTTGTAATATAATACCCATTTACATTTAATAAGTTCCAAAAAACAACCATGTCCACTAAAATTTATGTTTATACAAACCAACCAGTTATGACTTTTGGGCCAACTATTCCCGGAACTTTAGGTTAAATTCTTATGTTAAATACAGATTCAAGAAGTTTTTCTTCCGAAAAAATTATATGTCTATAAACAAAAAACAAATAATTGTTGTTGGAGATTTCTATCAATGTATGTAGTGACAATCCCATACTCTTAATTTAAGATAAACTTTATGTACAATAAACACATATATCATAATTACCACCAAGTCAATGTGTTACGGAGCAATACAACAAAATATAGTTAATAACTTTAATGGCACAAGCTTTGCAATTGATTTTGCCAAAGGAGAATAATTATGAAATTTAGACATTTAAGAAATGAAAAGGGAATAAGCTTACTTGAGGCTATGGTTGCATTTATTATTTTCAGTTTTGGTTTGATAGGTTTAGCTCCCATGTTTTCTTTGTCAATAGAAAGCAATGTTATAGCAAGGGATAATTCTTTTGCTTCTAATTTAATCAAAGAAACAATTGAAGAATATCAGGGAGTAGGATCTTTACCCTCTTTACCATTTGAAGAAACAGAGGATATTTTATGGACAAAACCAACCCTGTCAGGTGAGAGTACATCTTCAGAGTCAGCAAGTAGAACAAATATTTTTTCAAGAACCATTTCCTTAGAAGATAATTCCACCGACGCTTCAATCCCAAACGGTGTAGTTCAGATAAATGTTAATATTTCATGGCTAAATCTTTATAACAAACAGAAAAATCTTAGTTCTACTTCTTATTTGATAGAAAGCTAAGGGAGAAAATATCATGAAAAAACTTATTAGAAATAGCGGTTTTACTATTATAGAACTTTTGCTCTCTCTCTTAATTACCGGAATCATCAGTACCGCCGGACTGCAATTATATATCAGATTACACAATCAAACCTTTGCTCAGGAAAATATATCCGACATGCAACAAAATTGTCGAGCTACATTATATGAAATTGAAAATAATCTGAGAATGGCAGGCTTTAAAGTAGGTAATCATGATGCTTATGACATTAATGGAGATACTTTATACATATTCAGCCAAATCAATAATCCGATCGACACAATTATTTATTACCTCCAAACGAGCACTGAATCTGGAAATTTAGAATTACCATCAAATATCCAAGCAAAATATTTAATGAAAAAAACCAACAGCGATAATCCGATAATTTATTCTTCTTTCATCAGAGATATTACTTACAGTGTAATCAACTCTAATACTATTGGTATAGATTTGGAAATCCGCACCGAGTTCCCCGATAAAGATTATAATGAAAATGAAGGATACCGCATTTATGCTGCAAGTGAAAGCGTTACCTTAAGAAATTTAGCTTTTCAGTAGGAGGATATAACTATGAAACATATATTAAAAAATGAATCAGGAGCGGCGTTAATTATTACATTAAGTTTATTAATGATACTTTCATTAATTGGTATAACATCTATTGAAACAGCTCATACTGATGTGGAACTGTCATTTAACCAACAACAAGCCGAAAAAGCATTTTTTATTGCTGAAGCAGGTTCAAATCGGGCTTATGTAAAACTAAACAACAACAATGATTGGGATACTGGTTTTGTAAATATACAAATAAATGATGGTACCTATGACGTTGCGGTTAGAAACTTTCTTGATGATCCTTCTCTTGATGATACAGTTATAATAACTTCATCGGGTACATTTCGGGAAGCGTTATCAATAATTGAGTTAACTGCTGTCCCCGAATATAGTAGCCAGTTTAAATTTGGAATGTTCGGGAAAGATAGTATTCATATAAAAAATGGTATGTATGTCGATTCCTACAATTCTGACTCCGGCTCATATGCGGCAACCGCCGACACCCTTCACGGAGACGTTGGCTCCAACGGCTTTATAGATATAAAAAATGGTGCGAGTATTGGTGGAAACGTAGTTACTTCCTTAGTTGGAGGTGCAAGTGTCAATCCGGGGGCAACTGTAACAGGAGAAATCGTAGATGATATCCCTGAACAGATTCCACCAGACATCCCCCAGAGTGAATTTGACTGGGCTGAGGCAAATAATGATGCAGGAACCGGTTTCTCCGGATCTTCTTACACCTATAACCCTTCAACAAATTCTCTAATAGCCAAGGGAAATTTGGAGCTAAGCGAGGGAGTATATTTCTTCTCAAGCATTATACTAAAAAATAGTGCCAGCCTGACAGTCACTCCGGGTGATGAGGTTACAATTTATGTAACTGGAGATATTGAATTGAAAAATTCTGCTGAAGTCAATCCCGGCGGCACCCCTTCCGATCTGATGATATATTCTCAGGGTGATTTCGTTTTAAAGAATAGCGGAGATTTCTATGGAACATTTTATAATCCAAACGGAGTTGCTGATTTAAGAAATTCAGGAAGTTTCTACGGTGCCGTTGTGGCTGGCTATACAATTGCACACAATAGCTCCAATTTTCACTATGACAGAAACCTGGGAACTCTCGATGGAGATCCAACTGGTAAAATGGCAATAGTTGGTTGGCGGGAATTATAACTTTTAATATTTAATAATTAAAAGTTACGACAATAGCCTTACATGCTTTAATAAAAACAAACTTTGTGTATTACATAGCCCTTCAATAGGAGACCATGATTATGAAAAATATTTTCAATAATGAATCAGGAGCGGCGTTAATTATTACATTAAGCTTACTGATGGTGCTTTCATTAATAGGTTTGATGTCTGTCAAATCATCTCATACAGATGTAGAATTGTCATTTAATAAGCAACAAAATGAAAAATCATTTTATAATGCAGAAGCAGGGGCAAACAGAGCACTTGTAGATTTATGCAATAATAATGATTGGGATTCTGGCTATGTTAGTATAGCATTAAATGATGGTACATATGATGTAGTGGTTAGAAACGTTTTTGATAATCCTGCTCTTGATGATACAGTAATTATAACCTCAATCGGTTCACATGAAGACGCGTTGTCAATAATTGAGATGACAACAGTCCCTGAATATCACTACCCTTTCAAATATGGTATGTTTGCAAAAGATGAGCTTCATATATATAATAGTATGTTATTGATTCATATATTTCAGATTCAGGGTCATATGCAGATACTCAAGAAGACCTTTATGCAGATATTGGCTCAAATGATACTGTTTTTATAGAAAATAATGCATGGGTTGGCGGAAGTGTATCGTCTGCACTTGAAGACGGTGTTGTAATTGTTGACTCAAGTAATGTTAAGGGTGAATTAGCTGACAACGTAGGTGAGAATTTTGTCCCGGATATCCCTCAATCAGAATATGATTCAGTTGCTATCCTGAATGATAACATGACGGGTATTTCAGGAACTTATACTTATAACACTACTACTGACAATTTTAGTACTTCAAGCGATGTTACATTAAGTAGCGGCACATATTACTTCTCAGATTTTATTTTAAAAAATTCAGCAAGTCTGACCTTAGAGCCGGGTGCTGAAGTAACTATTTATGTAACAGGAAAATTTGAAATTAAAAATTCAGGTGATATTAATAGCACTGAAAATCCAAGTGATATGATTTTCTACTATCAGGGTACAGATTTTGATCTGAAAAATTCAGGAGCATTAACAGCGGCAATTTATGCTCCTAATGCCAGTGCGGTTTTACATAACTCAGGTGATTTTTATGGTTCGATACTTGCCAATACGATTGATGCTCACAATAGCGCAGCATTTCATTATGACCAAAGCCTCAGCAAGATTATTGATGGTGTAACCGGAAGAATGCTTGTAGTTGGTTGGCAGGAATTATAATTTTTCATTCTATTTTTTATCAAGGGTTTAGTAATATTTGCTAAACCCTTTTTTATTGGATTTTATAAAAAAACAGTCAAGTTACCATATTACATAATATTAGGTCACTAAATAATCAAGTTTTCTTGAATTCACGGAACAAAAATTGACAAAAGGTTTATAAATATATATGATACCTGCCGATAATTGAATTGATTGACAATAGTTACATATTTCTTATTTATTAGATAAAAATAAGATATAACATTATAGTTAAGAGAATTTATGAATTTTTCAAATTACAATAT
>QNAD01000139.1 GCA_003641345.1 Candidatus Zixiibacteriota bacterium
ATTATATGAGAAGTAAATATTTTCACTCTTTTGATTTGTGCAGTTTATTAAGATCATCAACAAACCCTGCAATATCTTTTTCAGTAAAACCTTTTTCTTTTGACGCTTCCTCAAGAGTCCCCCAAATAGGTTCACCGCACCGAATACATCTGATGCCTTTCTCCATTAGATAATTAATCGCATCAGGGACAATTTCGACCAATTCTTCTATATGAGTATCTTTTGTAATATCCATGGCATATAATCCTTATAATAACTAACTCATCCCCCTGACACAAAATGTGCAGGGAGTAAAAATATTTCTTTGTTATATGTAACTTCCACCAACTCATTATTTTCAAGCATCTGTTTTACAACACCTGTCGATAAATATTTCTTTTCTATTGTCAAAGCTTGTCCTATACGCAAAGGGTGTCGTGAACCTATTTCAAGGATAGCATCTTTGACGTTTTTAAAATCATCTACATCAAAATTCCCTGCCTCCAACCCATCAACAGCTATTCCTTTTCCAATAATTTTCTGGGCTTCAATAATATTTTCAGGGTTTGAAGATTGCACCCATGATTCAGCAGGTGGTCTTACAGGTGTCATGATATAAACTCTATCTGGATTTATTTTATCAACAAATTCTTTAATACTCGCCAACTCTTCTTTGGAATCATTGACATTATTAACCAACATCACTTCTAACCAGAACTTTCCATTGTACTCGTTTCTAAAATCTATTTGTCCCTGAATTATCTTCTCAAATTCAAGTTTTGGATATGGTCTATTCATGCGAATAAATGTTTTTTTGTTGCCGGCATCCATGGAAGGAATTACAATATCAGCATTTGTCAAAGCTTCCCTTACTTCTTTTAGATATAACAAAGAGCCATTTGTTATAACAGCAATAGGGAGATGCAACTGCTCTTTACATTTATTGATTACCCATCCTAAATCTTTGTTGAGTGTTGGCTCTCCATCTCCCACAAATGTAATAACATCCGCACTTTCCAAATATTTTGAATTAAGTATTTCTTGAAAAATATCTTCTTTAGGGAAAAAACTCATACGTTCTATCTGGGGATGGGTTGTTCTTCCCAATTGACAATAGATACAATTATATGAACAAGTTTTAGGAGGTATTAGTGATACTCCCAAAGAACGCCCAAGCCTTCTCGATGGTACAGGACCGTAAATATACATTATTAAATTCTTTCAAATATACACAACTTATACTTTCAACAATAATTTATAACCACTTCCCAAAATAAAGTAACAATCCAACGGCAAGACCAACAATAAAATTTATCGCTTTAACTAATAAAAATCCTTTTCTTGATTGAGCTAACATGGGAAGCATACCATGGCCATCCTGCACAATAGAACTTGCTGCTAATACGGCAAAAGGAATTGTACCTTGCGCATATAAAGTTACAAATACAAGATGAGGTCCCGATTCAGGGATAACACCTATTATGCAAGCAAAAAGAATAATAAACAGAACATTATCTTCTATAAATCCTTCAAGATGCACCTGATCAGTAATAAAATGCGTAACTATTAAAGCAAAAAACGTCCAAAGAAATATACTCGGAATATGTTTAAGAAATATATGTTTCCATAGATGTTCTTTAAGAAAATGGTCAGGTACGGTAGAAATTATAAATAACCCTACAACTCCAACTATTATTAATGTAATCCTCTTCCAATCCCACTCCTGAGGACCAATTGACCCAACCACCACACTTAAAACAAACATCAGCAAAAACAAGCTCATCATGCCTCTGGAAAGAGTTAAATTTTTCCACTGACGAATGATAATACTTGATTGAAAACAATCGCATGCTGCCTGCTCGTGATACTCAAGGTCAGAACATGACTTTATTTTATTTTCTATCCGCTTAGATATAGTAATATCTGTTATCCATCCAGTAAGTATTGCGACAACTATCAACAAAGCAGTCAACATAAACGCTTGATCGGGTATCATCGCAAACATAACAAATGCTTCATCGCCACTGGTAGCTATCATAGCGGCAACTAATGCCCCGAAAGAAATTACTCTATGAGAATACATGGCGACCACCGCAAAAGCTCCCATACATCCCGGAATCGCCCCAAGAATTACTGCAACTGAATATTGTATCCACTTGTTGTTTGATATTCCTTTTTGCCAGGTTTCTTTCGTGGTAACATTAAAATATTCAATAACGAGCATCATCAACAGTACAAAGCCAGTGATCATTAGTGCTACATTGAAACTTTTTACAATAGATTGAATGATTTCATTTAAGACCATTTCACTATCCAATATTTATAATGATACATGACAAACAAATTATATTTCCAATACAATTTTCAATAAAACATTCTATCAATTATCTATAAAATAAACAACCGATTTATAAATATAGTTTTTCTATTCTGTCAAAAGCTTTATTGATTTCATCAAAAGAGACACAGAATGAAAGTCTTAAATGACTTTCGCCGTTTGGTCCAAAAGCTATTCCGGGTGTTGTTGATACTTTACCATTTTTTAAAAGGTTTTTACAGAAAGACATTGAATCTTTACCCTCATCCAATAGTATTTTCGGAAACATAAGATAAGAACCTTCAGGTTTATGATATGAGAAAATCGAATCAAGTTTATCAAGACGTTCGCACATCAGATTACGAGCTAAACGATAATGTTCTTTAAACTCCGACACACAATCCTGCGGACCCTCTAAAGCGGCAAGTGCGGCATACTGTGATACAACCGGAGCACAAATTGCGAAAGGAATATGAGCTTTCGTAATCTGAGGTATCATTGATTCACTCGCATGCAAATACCCAATACGCCACCCTGTCATGGCATAAGTTTTTGTAAAAGTATAACAACTAATAGCGTGTTCTTTCATTTCAGGAATAGAAGCAATAGAAAAATGTTTATGGTCATCAAAAATAAAATACTCGTATGCTTCGTCTGTTATGATAACAAGATTATGCTGAAGAGCAAGCGATGCTAATTTTCTGAGTTCTTTCTCTGAAAAAACCGTACCGGTCGGATTATTCGGCGAGCAACATATAATCGCTTTTGTCTTTGGTGTGATAGCTTTCTTAATAGCTTCAAAATCTAAAGTAAAACCTTCCTCTTCAATGGTGGGGATCAAAACCGGTTTACCTGATGCAATCATAACTTGCCTGATATGAGTGGAATAAGTAGGAGAAAACAGAAGTACTTCATCTCCGGGGTCAATTACCGCCATTATAGCCGATGAAAGCCCTTCGATAGCACCTACTGTTATAAGAATCTGTGAAATATTTGCTTCTATATTGTTATCTCTTTTCAGCTTTTTAACTATAGCCTCGCGTAATTTCACAATACCAGAATTTTCGGAATACCCGTCAACATAACCATTTTTAATAGCTGTTATAACATCTTCTTTAATGTGATCAGGTGTTCCAGAAGTTGGTTTTGCCCAAGATAGAAACGCTACATCATCTACCTCTTTAGATAATCTTGTCATTTCATGGATTGCCGATTTTGGTATTTGTGAAACCCTATTTGCGATACTTGGAAGGTTTTTCATTGTTCCATCTTCCTTTCTATCCGAAACGATAATAACATTTTATAACTTATATTTTTTCTATTATATTTCTATAATCTTTCCAACTCCGCCTTTAATAAATTTGTCTGGATAAATCTTTTTTATATCAGATATATACTGACTACAATGAGTTGGGCAAACATAAGGCAACTTATGAATAGCATCAAAATTATTAAACCCATGCAATCCCCCTATCAAAGCGTATGGTTTTCCAAATTGAGACAGCACTTGCAGAATTTGTTCAACTCCGGGATGTGAACATCCTACAACAACAACTAATCCTTTGTCGGTTTCAATAGCCAATGATTGTTCTATGTTATCCATTAATCCGGAAGTATAAAAATGTTCGTAAAACTCTGTCGGCATATCATTATAAACTACTTTTTCCGCATGGAATACACCTCGCAGTGTCGAAGGTGCTAAAAGATTAATTTCATTATTAACATCAAGAAAAGCCGAAAGACCACCAATATGATCAAAATGTACATGGGAAATAAAAACATCCTGGACTGTTTTCAAATCTACCCCCAGTGCTTCTGAATTCTTCAAGAGAATCGAACCGCTTCCTCCCGTATCAAATAAAATTTTTCTACCGTACGCTTCGATTAGGCAAGCAAACCCCCAATCTGAGTCAATCCCGTCAATATTAGATTCATTGTCATAGAGAATTGTGATTTTGACTTTATCAGTAATCATACATTGGCTCCCTTAAGAACAATATCACCATTTTTAACGCCAATATGATCAGCTATAATTTTACATTTTACTTTTAATAAAAAGAAGATTTTATAACGCTCATTAGACAATCCTTCATAGTTGCCTTGACCTTTAGCAATTACAAACATGTTGCTATTAAGCAGTTTCATGAACTCTTCATTGCACGTATTAAGTATAGCACCCGGAGCATCGGTTCCTGAAGATACAATTTTTGCAATTTTATCAATACCAGCTTGTTTGGCATCATCTATAGTTGCATCGTTAATTACAGGCTTGTCTCGTACTGCATAAATTACAGGTTTATTTAATTGTTCAATAAGAAGTTTATCATACACTGTCTCACCAGCATTATCCCCGATATAAAGAACTTCACTTGAAGTTTTTAAATTATCTTTAAACAATTCATAATCAAAAATTGCAAAATCCTTATTCATCACTTCATCTATTGTAGCCGGCATATCAAACGAAGCGTTCGCACCAAAATCAATAACATTTCCTGCAATTGCCAGTCTTATTGCTGTCAATAAAGGGTCATTAGATTTCTTAACCATTCTTTCCAGAGTTGGGTATAATTCCAATGCTTGTTTTGTACAATCAAATTTTAATTGATGATAAGGATCGGGATTGCCAGAAATTTCACTCACTTTTTTATAAATCAACCGCCCAATTTCAGGTGGTGAATTATCGAGTGAAATTTCACTTAACATCAAGCCCAATTGATCTGTAATTTTTTTTATAAGTTCATCATCTTTGGTTGCCATTCGTCCGGCACGAATAGCTTGTTCAAAGAAACAAGGGATACAATCAATACAAGCTTTCATTTTTTTCTACCCTCTTATCAAATATATATATAAAATAATCTAAGTCTTAGAAAAACAAATATCCCGCCAACAAAATTCTTAAGTTGCCAACTGTTTCACCGTTCTGCACAACGCCTTTTATGTCAGGAGTGCCGTATTCAGCAACCGTATATTCAACTTCAACACCATACAGTGCCTTGCCAACTTTGTACTGAATTCGGGGAGAGAATCTCATCACATACGCCATATTGCTTCCACGTGAATAATAATAATCACTGATAATATTATCATCAGCACCCAGATTTTCAGTATATCCGGAAAATAAAGCTACTTGCAAATCATCCCCGTAGGAAAATTCGGTCCATCCAGAGACTGTTTTAATATCCGTATATTCACTTTCAAAACCAAGACTATTAGTATCTTTTACAGCATACCCGCCAAGCATAACATGGTCAGTCAAGTTACCACCGTAGATTCCTTCAATTTTCCAGGTAAATTTATTTTTTTTAAATTTAGCAAATCCAATAAAAGCTGTACTACTGATTTCTTCATCTGCCAGATAAATATTAGTTCCGTCAGTATTCTGCAAACGTGGGTGTAATTTTTTATAATTAGCACCGGCACCGGCAACAATATTTTTCGATTTATATTTAATTGTAAAATCCATAATTGGAAGAGCTGAATTCCTTAGATACGATGTACTGGCGCCATCGGGACCGAAATTCATGAAATCTAATTGTGAAAGAGCAGTTAAACTCAAATGGAAATCACCTGCTTGATAGGTATATTTAATTTGCGGATTTCTTGAAACAGGCTGAATAGGAAGACCTGCATTTGATGATAAAGTTGCCGGATGAACTTCAGTAACAAACATAGGATGCCAATACTGTCCAATCAACAATGAAGATTTTTCCCACTGCATTTTTAAGAAAGCATG
>QNAD01000140.1 GCA_003641345.1 Candidatus Zixiibacteriota bacterium
AATTACCCAAAGCAATCAATCATTTCCGAATTGGCGAAGCAATTTTTCTTGGGACAGATTTAATTAATGGTGGAACCTTACCCGGATTAAAAAATGATGCTGTCATTCTTGAAGCCGAAATTGCAGAAATCAAAGAAAAAGGACTGGTGCCACTTGCGGAAACTTTATCAATGGCTCCTTTTGAGTCAGAGCAAGTCGGTGATGATTTATCTCCGGGGCAGAGAGGTTATCGGGCGTTAATAAGCGTTGGACAACTGGATACAGAAATTACCGGTCTAACTCCTATTAACTCCGAATATAATATTGCCGGTGCCAGCAGTGATGTCGCTGTTGTAAATATTGGTGACGAACAAGGTGGGTTGAAAGTAGGTGATACCATTAAGTTTCGGTTAAACTATGCGGCATTGCTTCGTCTTATGAGTGGCAAGTATATAGATAAGGTGGTCTCACCCTCGCTCGACAAACTTGAGAACCTTCCGGAATCCGAACTTCTGGAAGTAGAGCCGGCTATTGAGACAATAGAGGAAGATTGAAAACTATGAAGTATATTGAGCTAAGAAAATTATTGCACAGCATGCCGGATTTGTCAGGACAGGAAAAAGACACTTCCAAAACAATACTTTCATTTCTCGAAGGTTGTAACCCCGATAAGATAATTACGGGGATCGGGGGCTATGGAATAGCCGCTATCTTTGATGGAAGTCGCAAAGGTCCGAGAGTGATGGTTCGTATCTGAACTCGAAGTTACCTTTTATTATGAGGCAACGCAGGGAACACAATGAGCTCATTGATAAACGCCCGTTTATTTTTTGTATAATCTCATATCTTTAACTATTGTTACTTCACCGCTTGAGAAAGCTTTGATTTTATCACCAATTTTTATAACTAATGCTCCCTTAATATTGATATCTATCACTTTTCCGGTAATTTTTTCTTTCCCTGAGAGGAGGGTGATTTCTTTGTTTAACAGAGATGAATATTGAAGCAGTCTTTTATGGGACTTTTTTAAAGAGTGCTTTTGATAGAGCAGGTATTCTTTTTCTAACTTTGTTAAAAATTGTTGTAATAATTTTACTCTGCTAATTTTTGTTTTGGCTGATATTCTTATTGATGTAGCGAGATTTATAATATTATCAGGAAAGTCAGCAGTTGTTTGATTAATATTAATACCAACTCCGATAATAAGATAATTGATTTTGTTTTTTTCTGCGGATAGCTCTGATAATATTCCGGCAGTTTTTTTGCCGGATATTAAAACATCATTGGGCCATTTAATTTTTACTTTATCAGGAATAATTTCATTTATTGTTTCAGCCAAAGAAAGAGCGGTTATCAATGAAATACCAGGCGCTTCTTCCGGTGAAAATTTAGGTCTTAAAATAAGAGAGAGATAAATTCCGGTGCCAGACGAAGAATGCCATACACGTCCCAGCCTGCCACGTCCTTTGGTTTGTTCATCGGCTGTAATGATAGTTCCTTCAGGAGCATTTTGTTCAGCTAAGTCTGAGGCAATATCGTTGGTAGATTTAATTTTGTTATAAGAGTAGCAGGTTTGTCCAATAAATTTTGTTTTTAAATTATACCCTACTTCCGTTGAACTTAATGTATCCGGAGCAGAAATGAATTTTAATTCATCATTTTTATTCTTATCAAAAATATATCCATAAGTTACAAGAATATTATAAGCTGTTATTATATCTGATAGGTTACAATTACAAAATTTTGATAATGTTTGAATTGAGAAGAATTCTTGAGGTTTGGATCTAGTATAAAGAAGAATTTTATCAGCCAATTGGTCGTGATTTATTTGAAGGCTCATTTTTTTATTTGGCTTTCAAACTAAAATCAGCACATGGTGCAGAGTGAGTTATTGCTCCTATTGATATAAAATCAACTCCGGTTTCTGAAATAGCTTTTACATTTTCCAAAGATACATTTCCGGATGCTTCTAATTTTACTGCACTATTTAAATCTTTGGCAATAGTGACTAATTTTTTCAGTGATTCAATAGATTGATTATCCAGAAGAAGTCTGTCCGCCCCAGAATCAATAGCTTCTTTTAGCTGAGTTTCATTTTCTACTTCAACTTCTATTATTATATCTTCAAGTGGTTTATTAAACTGTATTCGGAATTCAGGACTGTTTAAAAAAATCCTGCAATTGTTTATTGCCGATTTGATTGAACCGGCAGATGCAATATGATTATCTTTTATTAAAATCATATCATATAAACCGAATCGATGGTTTTGTCCGCCGCCATGTACCACTGCTTTTTTTTCTAACATTCGCCACCCTGGGGTAGTTTTACGAGTATCGATGATTTGAACCGAACTGTTATTTATTTCTTTTACGAATAATCCTGTAAGAGTTGCAATACCGCTTAAGCGACCGAGAAAATTCAATGCAGTTCTTTCAGCAGTCAAGACAGTTTGATTAAAGCCGTCTATATCAATAATTATGTCGCCCGATTTAAAACTATCACCATCTCTTAGTAAGAATTTCAGATTATTTGCAGAATCTACAATTTCAAAAGTACGTGCAAAAGCCTCAAGACCAGACACAATACCATCAGATTTGGCGACTATTTGCCCTTTAAATGGATATGGTTCAAGGCAGGCTAATGACGTTATATCTCCCGGACCAACATCTTCAGCCAAAGCCGTTTTAACTATTTGTATTAGTGTATTCATTTCTATAGACATATTATAAAACAATAACTAAGTTGGCAAATGTCAAATATGAAATTATATTGAAATAAATATAGAGATAGGTAAATGGAAAATAAAATTGGTATAATCGGGTATGGTTCTCAGGGACGTGCCATTGCGTTAAATTTAAAAGACAGCGGATTGGATATAGCTATCGGGCTGAAGTCAGGATCTAAATCCCGAAAAGTTGCCAATAAAGACGGTTTTGCTCCAATCCTTACTGTTTCCAATTTAGTTAAAAAAGTAGATACCATTTGTTTTGCGTTTCCCGACCATTTACATGGAAGAATTTATGAAAAAGAGATAAAACCTTTTCTCAAATCCGGTGTTACACTCTGGTTTTTGCATGGTACTTCGGTGCATTTTGGTTTTGTAAAACCGCCTGAGGATTGCGATGTTATTATGATTGCTCCTCATGCACCGGGTATTACAGTAAGAGAAAAATATCAAAAAGAAAAAGATTTATCTGCTTTTATATCAATTTATCAAAATTTCAGCGGTCAGGCAGAAAAAAAAGCGACTAAATTGGCTAATTTGATTGGATTTAAGAAAAAGAATCTTGTTAATACAAATTTCGAACTTGAGGCTGTCGGCGATTTATTCGGAGAACAAGCGGTTTTGTGCGGTGGAATGGCGGGACTGATAAAAGCCGGATATGATACTCTTCGTAAAAATGGATTTCCACCTGAAAACGCTTATCTTGAAGTGTCATATCAATTAGATTTGATAATATATCTGATTAAAAATTATGGTATTGAAGGCATGTACAACCGGATATCTGTTGCCGCACAGTTTGGGTCAGTTATGAGTAGTAAAAAACTTATTGATAAACATGTAAGAAAACAGATGGAAATAATATTTAACAACATCAAATCTGGTAAATTTCCTAAAGAACTCAATAATTTGACAGATTCTGATATAAAAAAGATGTCAAAATCCCTTAAGGCATTATCTTCAGAAGAGTTTGAGGAAGTTGCGAAAAAATTCTCTCCAAAAAATAAATAATATTTTCATCAAAGAAAATGGTTTTTCAACAAGTCCAATTAGCAGAGTGTTTTTTTAAATTATCATTTGTATTAAATTGTTGACGGGTAAATAACAGCTTGTTAGCTTTTATCATTATGAAAAAATTCTTTAAAACAACTGTAATAATATTATTAGTGTCCGTTATCGGTGTTGTTGGCTATTATTTTTATGATACTTTTCGTGAAAAAAGTTACGATGAACAACTATCACGTATAATTCATCTTGAAGATAAACGCAAAGTAACATCCGAATTAAAAAGATTTCTCGAAAATCCTGTTCCGGAACTTCGAAAAAGAGCATCGTTGGCAATTGGTCGTATTGGTTCCCCCGGGGTTGGTAGGATATTATTTAAAATGGTTGGAGACAGCTCAATTGATGTTGCCGCTACCGCCGCTTTTGCAATAGGCTTGACTAATGAAAAAGAATATGCCTCAAAGCTGATTAATATTGCATTTGATTTGCCTGCTAAAGTTGGAGGCAAAGCAATTATTTCTGCCGGACGTTTAGCTGATAGCAGTATGACAGATGTAACAGATCAAATACCATCCTATTTCACTCATCCATCGCCCGATGTTCGTGAATCAGCAATAATGGCTATTTTATATTCTAATGCTCGCAACAAAACAGATGAGTTAATCAACTTGATGAAATCCGAATCTGATGCAAAAGTAAAAACAACAATTCTATATGTTCTTTCACGGATGGGTGTTAAAAATGCCGGTTCTATATATGTCAATTATCTGGCTGATCCCGAACCTTATATTAGGGCTTATGCATTACGTGGATTAAGTAAAGTTGGTTCTAATGATGCTCTCAGGTATTTATCAATCGCTTTGAATGACTCCGATGTCAGAGTCGTTGCTCAAGCGATAGGTGAATTAAGCTGTCAGACAAAAGGAAATCCGGGTGAACTTATTTTCAAACGGCTTGAGAAAGAACAGGATGAGAACCTGATTGTAGCATCTTTTACAGCTTTGCAAAAACTTAAATACAGTCATGGGACGGATTTTGCCGAAGCTATTTTTGATCGAAATCCAACAGAAAATGTAATAGTAGCGTCAATCAAATATCTTGCATCAATAAAAAAAGATCGTGCAGTAAATTTGATTGATTCTCTGCTTTTATCAGAAAGTTTTTATGTTAAAGCCGCTTGTGCCGAAGCCTATGGATTAGTAAACAGTAAAAACGTAATTACTCGTTTGGCAACCTTATTTAAGGCGGAAGATCCTTTTATTCGGGCGGCGGCATTTAAACAGCTGGTCAAACTTGATAGCAATAATGTAAAATTTTATATCAATCAGGCTTTAAATGATGAAGATTATGTTTTGCCGGTTTATGCTATTGAAGAGATTAAAAATCAAAAACTCAGATATTTTTTACCTGTCTTGCAGACTCTTATTTCCCGTGGCGAAAAAATAGATGTTGATATCCGTAAGTCAATTGTTGAATTATCTACTGCGTTTTTAAAAGAAGATAAGAATGATAATTTGGCTCATGAACTTTTGATTGCCGGTACTCTTGATTATGATTATATCGTAAGAAGAGATGCTGTTGAAGCATACGAAGATATTTTTGGAGAGAATAAATATGGCATGCTTGATGGTGTTATGACCATGATTTCCGAAAGTAAAATAGAATCATCAATTTCAAAATATAAAAACCGCCCCTATGTTATTATGACAACTAATAAAGGAATTGTCGAATTTGAGCTTTATTTTGATACTGCCCCATTGACAACTTTGAATTTCATTGAACTGGTTGAAAGCGGGTTTTATAATGGTTTAACATTTCATCGGGTGGTGCCTAATTTTGTTGTTCAGGGTGGCGACCCGCATGGTGATGGATGGGGTGGTCCGGGGTATAATATTAGGTGCGAATACAGCGACATTCCTTATGAAACCGGAACAATAGGTATTGCAACTTCGGGCAAAGATACCGGAGGTTCACAGTTCTTCTTTACTCTTTCGCCACAGCCACATTTGAATAGTCGTTATACTGCTTTTGGCCAGGTAATAACTGGGATGGATGTTCTTTTGAAAATAGTTCGCAGTGATATTATAGAAGGAATTGTAATAAAGGACGGAGCTATATGATCAGGAATAAAATAACAAATTCGTTAATTCTCTTAATGCTGTTCGCTTTTGTATCCTCCGTGATGAGCCAACAGATTGATAAAATGCAATTAGTTGAAAAAATTCTGGAAGTTGAGAAAACGCAAAAAACTTTGATTCAGGATTTAACACTCGATGCATTATTTATCGAAGGTGAAAAGAAAAAAGACGGA
>QNAD01000141.1 GCA_003641345.1 Candidatus Zixiibacteriota bacterium
ATTGAATATGTCGAAGGAAGATTAAGAAAATTAAAAGGATTACCCGAAGAAAAAAATAATTAAAGATTAAGAAACCTGTAATGAATAACAAAAAATTGATTTATGAAAAATCTGTTTCGGGAAGAAAAGGATATACTCTTCCTGAAACGAAAAAAAGTGAGGATGAATTACTAAAATTTATCCCTGATAAACTTACAAGACAAAATGATGCGGCTCTTCCGGAAGTTACCGAAGGAGAGACAATGCGTCATTTTGTGGAACTCTCTGTTAAGAATCATCATATTGATAAAGGTTTTTACCCGCTTGGTTCCTGCACTATGAAATATAATCCAAAATTGAATGAAGTTGTTGCTTCATTACCGGAATTTTTGGGACATCACCCATTGTCTCCATCCAATACTGCACAAGGAATATTGAAACTAATGTATTCTTTGTCTCAGTATTTAGGTGAAGTTTCAGGATTACCTCAAGTTTCTCTGCAACCGGTAGCCGGTGCACAAGGTGAATTTGCCGGGTTATTGATAATGCGTGCTTATCATAAATTCAAAGGACAGGAAAGAACTAAAATAATTATTCCTGACTCTGCCCATGGAACTAACCCAGCATCAGTATCATCTATTGGGTTCAAAACAATTCAGATTAAATCAAATGAGAAAGGAATCATCTCGCCAGAAGTTGTTGCCGAAGTGATGGATGATGATGTTGCCGGAGTAATGCTAACTAATCCAAATACGCTTGGTATTTTCGAATCTAATATAAAAGAAATTGCCGAAATAGTTCACTCTCGTGGCGGTTTGATGTATATGGACGGTGCCAATTTGAACGCTAATATGGGAATATTCCGTCCGGGCGATGTTGGATTTGATATGATGCATTTTAATTTGCACAAAACTTTCTCAACTCCTCATGGCGGAGGAGGTCCCGGTGCAGGTGCTATTGGCGTTACTAATGAATTAGAGAAATTTTTACCTTCACCGGTTGTGATAAAAACTGATGATGAAAAATTTATGCTTGATTATGATAGACCGGATTCAATCGGCAGATTGCATACCTTTAATGGTAATTTTGCGAATATTGTCAGAGCCTATGCCTATATATCAAACCTTGGTGGCAAAGGATTAAAAAGAGTTAGTGAAAATGCTGTTTTAAACGCTAATTATCTAAAGGAACTGCTCAAAGATGATTTTGATTTGCCCTTTGATGATAATTGTATGCATGAATTTGTGCTGAGCGGAAACCGTCAAAAAAAATTAGGTATTAAAACATTAGATATGGCAAAACGCATGCTTGATTTTGGCGTTCACCCACCAACAGTTTATTTCCCTTTAATTGTTCCCGAAGCGATGATGATTGAACCGACAGAAACAGAATCAAAAGAAATTTTGGATGAATTCGCTAATATTATGAAAAAGATAGCAAACGAAGTTCAATCAAATCAGGAAATTTTAAAATCAGCACCTCATAATACTCCAGTCAGACGTCTTGATGAAGCTAATGCGGTTAGAAATCTTGATGTATGCTATAAAGACTGATAATATACTTGTTATTTTATACCGATGCCATTAATTATGGCATCGGTTTTTTTTATGATAAAATTTAAAAATGTAACATATAAGTACCCTGATGCTCCTGCTAATATTCTTAATAATATAAATCTGACTATTACTCAAGGTGAGTCTTTGGCTATTATGGGTGGTAATGGATCAGGGAAATCTACATTTGTAAAATTAATTGCCAAATTGATTAACCCTATCGAAGGCTCTATTGAAATCAATACCGCGGATTCCACAATTATCCCTGTCGGTTTTCTGTTTCAAAATCCGGACAATCAATTTGTTGCTGTAACCGTTGAAAAAGAGATTGCATTTACTCTGGAAAATATTGGCACACCGGTTGAAAAAATAGCATCTCGAATTGATGAAATTCTTGAAGAATTTTCAATAAAGCATTTAAAAAACAGACTGCTTTCAGAATTATCCGGAGGTGAAAAACAAAAAGTTGCTATTGCATCGGTTATGATTCACACGCCACCTATTTTAATATTAGACGAACCGGATTCTTATCTTGATCTCTACGGACAAAAAAACTTAGACGATATACTGTGTAAATTAAGAGAAAAACATACTGCAATGATTCTTCTAAGAGTAACTCAGTATCCTCATGAAGCAAAAAAATATCCAAGATTGTTAGTTATTGATGACGGGCAAATTATAGCAGATGACAAACCGGAAAATATATTCAACGATAATCAGATTGTCAAAAATTCTAATTTATCTTATGAAAACAAAAATCAAGTTAGCTTCTCAAAAATAAATCTAATTTCTAAAAATGATAATTCTATAAAACAGATTAATTTAAATAATGTTTCTTTCGGTTATGAAAACAGAATGCTCTTTAAAAATATAAATTTATCCTTAAAACAAGGTGAGATAACTATTGTAACGGGCATTTCCGGCTCAGGGAAAACAAGTCTCAGTAATTTAATTTGCGGACTCACCAAACCCAATAATGGAAAAATTGAATATCTTGACAGTAAAAATCAACTTGTAAACATTGAAAATATAAGAGATAAAGTAACTGGAGTTTTTCAACAACCCGAAAAACAATTTTTTCTTCCAACATGTTTGGAAGAAATAAAATTCGGTCCCAATAACCTTGGACAAAAAATAGATTCTGAATATATTAAATCTGTTTTTGATTTTGTTGGTTTAACAAATGACAACTTTTTAGATAGAGACCCAATTTCGTTATCGGTTGGTGAAAAACGACGATTGGCAATTGCTTTATCGCTTGTAATGCAACCAAATTTCATTGTTTTTGATGAACCAACCTGTGCCTTGGACCCTGCAGGTGTTTGCTGGTTTATCAATCTTGCCTTGGAATTAAAAAAACATGATAAAAGTTTAATAATTATTACTCACAGTGGTTTATTGGTAAAAAGCCTAACTGATCAGCTTTTATTATTTGAGAATGAAAATATCAAAAATATTGAAATAACTGACAACTTTTTTGAAAACCATGAATTAGGCGAGAAACTTATCAATGATTTTGACTAAATAATCATTAATCTTCTATTTTTTCAAATGTCCGCTTGACTGCGAAAATTAATATATTATTATCAGTTAAACTTAACCTTTTAAGGTGGTTCGGTGAGATCACTAAAGGAATTTTTTATATGAAAATTCACAGTAAAATAAATATTCCCTCAATAAATTATCTGTCTGGTGCAGATTTATATACTATTGACTCAATGGAGGTTACTTTTGCCTGAAAACAGTAAATTAATTTTAGATGAAAAGAAAATGAAACGGGCTTTAACACGCCTGACTCATGAAATTTTAGAACATAACACTGACCCAAATTCTTTGGCAATAATTGGTATTGTCACTCGAGGATCTTTTCTTGCCCGTCGAGTAGCAAAAATGATTAAGGAATTTGAAGGGATCGATGTACCTGTGGGAATGATGGATATTAGTCTATATCGCGATGATGTTCACTCTAAATTGGACCAACCGATTGTTCAAGCGACAGAAATTTTATTCGAATTTGGCAAAAAGAATCTGATTTTAGTTGATGATGTTTTGTTTACTGGAAGAACCATCAGAGCCGCATTAACTCAAATTGTAGATTTTGGCAGACCGAGCACAGTTCAGCTTGCCGTTTTAGTTGATCGCGGACATCGTGAGTTACCTATTAAAGCTGACTATGTAGGTGTAAATATACCCACCTCCAAAGAAGATCAGGTAATTGTTGAAGTTGCTGAAGTTGACAAACAGGATAGAGTATATATTGAAAAAGAGAAAAAGAGTAATTCAAATAAATTGGAAGGAAATTAAAAGTGAGCCGACTAAGTTCACGTCATTTGTTGGGACTTGAAGGTGTTCCGAGGGAAGATATCGAGTTGATTTTAAATACAACCGATACTTTCCGGGAAGTTATCGACCGGACAATCAAAAGAGTTCCCACCTTGCGAGGAATGACCGTTGTAAATCTATTTTATGAACCGTCAACTCGTACCAGAATTTCATTCGAACTGGCTGAAAAAAGATTATCCGCCGATATCGTAAATTTTTCAACATCAACATCATCGGTAAAAAAAGGGGAATCTCTTCGTGATACGGTTCAAAATATCGAAGCTATGAAAATCGATATGGTTGTTGTCAGACATAGTTCTTCGGGGGTCCCATATTTTTTAACACAGTGTATGGATGCAAACATTATCAACGCCGGAGATGGCACCCATGAACATCCGACTCAGGCTCTTCTGGATATGTACACTATAAAAAAGAAATATGGCAAATTGGATGGATTGAGAGTTGTCTTGATCGGTGATGTTAAACATTCACGTGTTATTCGTTCAAATATCTGGGGGCTTAAGACAATGGGAGCATCAGTTGCTCTTTGCGGACCGGCAACCTTGATGCCGTATGAAGTTGAACAATTAGGGTGTGATGTCTATACCAATATTGATGAAGCTTTAGATGGTGCTGATGTTGTTAATGTCATGCGAATCCAATTAGAACGGCAGGAATCCGGTTTATTCCCTTCGCAAAGAGAATTCACCAAACTTTTCGGAGTTACCAAAGAACGCCTTAGCAGATTGAATAAGAATTTTACAATTATGCATCCAGGTCCTATAAATCGCGGTGTTGAAATAACAAGTGAAGTTGCAGACAGTAAACACTCGGTCATTCTGGATCAGGTCACCAATGGTCAAGCGGTAAGAATGGCTGTTCTTTACTTACTATCGGGACGTAAAGAAGAGGAGAGCGAATAATGGTCAGCAAAAAATATGATTTAGTAATAAGAAACGGACGGGTTATTGATCCTGCTTTGGGGTTCGGCAAAGATGCTAACATCTTTATAAAAGATAGTAAAATTATTAAAATTGAAAAAGAAGAAGAATCTGATAAAAGAGAACTCAATTCCTTGGCAGAAAATCAATCTGTTGATGCATCCGGAAAAATTGTTGTACCTGGGTTAATTGATATCCATGTTCATCTTCGTGAACCGGGCAGAGAAGGTGCGGAAACCATACAGAGTGGTTGTGCCGCCGCTACTGCCGGAGGATTTACTTCGATTTGTTGCATGCCGAATACCATGCCCCGTATTGATAATCAGGAAACAGTAAAATTTGTTCAGGATCGTGCAAAAGATGCTAAAGCCAGAGTTTATGTGGTGGGAGCTATCACTAAAAATATCGAAGGCAAACAGTTGGCGGAAATTGGTGATCTGGTTGAGATGGGTGCCGTAGGTATTACAGATGATGGTAATTTTGTTCAGGACCCAGTTATTATGAGGTTGGCACTTGAGTATGCCAAAATGTTTGATATACCTGTTATGCAACATGCCGAAGATAAAAATCTGTGTACTGGCGGAGTAATGAACGAATCATACCAATCTGCCAGATTAGGGATGAAAGGTTCTCCGGCGGTTGCCGAAGAAATAGCAGTTCTTCGTGATATAGCACTCTGTAGTTTAACAAAAAGCAAGTTACATATTCAACATGTCTCCACAAAAGGGGCGGTTGATGCCATACGTAAAGCAAAAGCCGAAGGTGTTAATGTTACCGCCGAAGCATCACCTCATCATCTAATTCTTACCGATGAAGAAATTGGTAAAGAATTTAATACAAATTTGAGAGTCAATCCTCCCCTGCGTACAGCCAAAGATCGCGAAGCAGTCATAGAAGGAATTGTTGATGGTACCATTGATTGTATTGCCTCCGATCATGCTCCACACTCTGAAGAAGACAAAGATGCTGAATTTGACCAAGCTCCTCCTGGAATGATTGGTCTGGAAACATCTGTTGGTTTGATTAAAACATATTTAATTGACAAAGGCTATATGAATTGGGCTGATGTTATCAGAAGAATGTCCTATAACCCGGCACGAATTCTTAATTTGGATGGTGGGACATTAGCTATTGGTTCAACTGCTGATATTACAATAATTGA
>QNAD01000142.1 GCA_003641345.1 Candidatus Zixiibacteriota bacterium
GTTTGGCTGGGTCTGATTGGTTATATGGATGATTATTTGAAAGTTATCAAGAAGCAACCCAAAGGAATGATTGGACGTAAAAAACTATTTGGTCAGATTATGTTGGGACTTCTGTTTGCGCTTCTATTAAAATACTGGGCACCGGGGGTGGCTTACGATGGTACGACATCGATTCCATTTTTTAAAAATTTTGTACTAATTTTAGGGGTATTATATATACCGTTTATTATTTTTGTTATCACCGGCACATCAAACGGAGTAAATTTAACAGATGGTTTGGATGGGTTGGCAATAGGTTTGAGTGGGATATGTTTGTTCACTTTTGGCGGGATTGCTTATGTTAGCGGGCGTGTTGATTTTGCCAATTATTTGCAGATTGAATATCTTCCGGGGACTGGTGAGTTAACTATATTTTGTGCCGCGGCTGTTGGAGCGGCTGTAGGATTTTTATGGTTCAATTCTCATCCGGCTGAAGTGTTCATGGGTGATACCGGATCGCTTGCTTTAGGCGGTGCCATAGGAGCAATTGCGATTTTGTTAAAAAAAGAATTGCTACTGGTTATTGTCGGCGGTGTTTTTGTAATCGAAGTCCTTTCGGTTATCATACAAGTTTTATCATATCGCTATCGGGGTGGAAAAAGAATTTTCAAAATGGCACCAATTCACCATCATTTTGAATTGAGCGGATGGGCAGAACCAAAAGTTGTGGTTCGGTTTTGGATAATTGGTGCACTTTGTGCTTTAATAACTTTAGCTACGTTGAAAGTAAGATGACTACGGAAGAAAAAATAAAAAATAGACGTATTGGAATTATTGGCATGGCAAGGTCAGGATTAGCCGCCGCTAAATTAGCGGCTAAGCTTGGCGGTCAAGTTCTTGTTTCTGATAGTGCCGAAGAATCTAAGCTGTTGGAACAGATTAGTGAATTAAGAAAATTGAGTATCCCATTTGAAACCGATGGTCATTCAGAGAATCTATTGGGATGTGATTATCTGGTTCTTTCGCCGGGCGTTCCGCTTAATATTGAAATACTAAAAAAAGCACAGAAAAAAGGGATACCGATTTTTTCTGAGATTGAATTCGGCTATTGGGTTTGCAAGGGAACGATTATAGCAGTAACTGGTTCAAACGGTAAAACCACAACGACAACTTTGATTGGTGAAATATTTAAAGCCGCCGGTTACAACACTTTTGTTTGTGGTAATATAGGTCTTCCGTTTTGTGAAGTTGCTGATAAGATTGGTAAACATGATATTGCGGTAGTTGAAATATCTACTTTTCAATTAGAAACAATAGAGGATTTTAAGCCACATGTTGCAGTAATATTAAATCTTTCACCAGACCATCTTGATCGTCACGGTTCTTTTAATGCTTATAAAGCTCTGAAATATCGCATTGCTGAGAATCAAACCGATACTGAATTTCTTGTTTTGAATGAAGAAGATAAATCACTAACAACAGATAACATTAAATCTGGTGCGGAAAGATTATTATTTACGACAAGAGATAAATCTGAGATGAAAGTATTTGTTTCGGATAATAAATTAGTATCGAATTTTGATAGTAATAAACAAAATATAATTGATATAAATGAAATCTTGATTCAAGGTCCTCATAATTTACAAAATGCAGTTGCGGCAGTTTGTGTCTCATCGATTTTTAAAATTGATTCTAAAGTTATAAAAAATGTATTGAGTACATTTAGTGGGGTTGAGCATCGTCTGGAAAAGATAGGGCAAGTTGCCGGAGTTAATTTCGTAAATGATTCTAAGGCGACTAATGTGGAATCTGTCTGTTATGCAATTAGATCAGTAGCTAAGCCGATTTATTTAATTGCAGGTGGTCGTGATAAGGGGGCGCCCTATGATAAGATTGCAGAAATTGGAAAAGATAAAATCAAAGAAATTTATGCAATAGGTGAAGCCAAAGAGAAGATTTTTGAACAGCTTGGGAAAACTATTCCGGTACATTTAATTGATAGCTTGGAAAATGCTGTTCAACTCAGTTTTGAAAAAGCGACACCGGGGGGGACGGTTTTATTATCCCCCGGATGTGCCAGTTTTGATATGTTTAAAAATTACGAACATCGAGGGCAGATATTTAAAGAAGCGGTAGCTTCTTTGAAGGGCAAAAGGGATGAAAAAGTTAACAGCTGATAAAAAAATCAGAGAACAACTGTTTACCGCTTACATTATAATTATTGTAATTGGATTGGTAATGATATATTCGACTTCGTCGGTAATGGCTGAGAGTAGGTTTGGTTCCAATTTTCATTTTCTAAAAAACCAGTTTTTTTGGGTGTTGGTTTCGATGTTTGCAATTTGGATAATCAATAAAGTAGATTTGAAAAAAATAGCCATCTACAGTGCTCCATCTCTTTTTGGGATTATGTTACTTTTATTATTGGTTTTTTTGATGCCGACTCGTAACGGTTCTCATCGCTGGCTTATACTTGGTCCTTTTACCATGCAACCATCAGAATTATTTAAGTTGGTTATGATATTTTATCTTGCCTTTTCTTTGTCAAATCCAAAAAGAAATTTATCAGATTGGAAACAGTTGTTATTTCCCTATGTGCCGTTGCTTGGGTTAGGGATGATGCTTATTGTCCTTGAACCTGATTTGGGGACAGTTTTGGTAATAGCTATTACAGCAATAAGTATTTTCTTTTTAGCAGGAGCAAAGTTGAAGCATATGATTTTTGGGCTTGCTCCGATGGCTATGGGTGCATTGGTTTTGGTGTTTGGCTTGGGATATAAAAAAGCTCGAATAATGGATTTTATATCATCGATTGGAAATCCGTTATTGGGTAGCTATCAATCTAAACAAGCGGCATTAACTTTGGGTGCAGGTGGTATTACTGGAGCCGGTCTGGGAGATGGACGGCAGAAATTATTTTTCCTGCCTTATCCTCATACTGATTTTATTTTTGCCTCTATTGGAGAAGAGATTGGGTTGGTTGGGCTACTGTTTATTTTATCAACCCTGTTTTTTATTTTATGGAAAGGGTTAAAAGTTGCCTCTATGCAACCGGACAAATTTGGATTCCTGCTAGCGGCAGGCATGACTATATCACTATTTATAAATATTGCAATTAATCTGGGAGTTGTTTGTAGCATTCTTCCGGTTACAGGACTGCCTCTGCCGTTTATTTCATATGGCGGGTCATCGTTGTTGATATCAAGTGCGGCGATTGGCGTATTGCTAAATTTATCACGTAGAGTGGTAGTAAAAAGATGAATATGGATTCTGTTAAAATTATATTTGCCGGAGGTGGCACAGGTGGGCATTTGTATCCGGCTATTGCTATTGCTGATAAGATTAAAGAGTTGCTTGCAAATAAAGTTGAAGCAGAGATTCTGTTTATTGGGACTAAAAGAGGTTTGGAGTATAGAATAAAAGATAAATTAAATTATCCTCTTGAAACGTTGAGTATCAGAGGTATCGCTCGTTCATTTACCTTGAAAAACCTTCTTGTTCCATTTGCAATAATCAGCTCGCTTTGGAAAATGAATTCAATTATGAACAGGTTTAAGCCGGACCTGGTTGTTGGTACTGGTGGGTATGTATGCTGGCCTGTTGTTAGTACAGCTTATAGGAAAAAAATTCCGGCGGTATTACAGGAACAGAATTCTTATCCCGGTTTGTCTGTCAGAAAATTAGCATCGAAAGTGCAAAAAATATATCTTGGATTTGAAAGAGCAAAAGATTGGTTTAAGACCGATGCGGAAATTATTGTAACCGGAAACCCAATAAGGTCTGATATCTCAAAAGGGGATAGTGTAAAAACATTGCAACGGCAGAATTTATCACTTGAGAAAAAGACGATTCTCATTCTTGGCGGTTCTCAGGGTGCGAGGGCAATTAATGATTCTGTTTTAAGAAGTTTGAAAAATGAAAATATAAAAGATGGCTATCAAATTTTATGGCAGACGGGAAAAAGGGGTTACACGGATGTAACTAATCAATTAGGCAATAAGGCTAATTGCTCCCTTTTTCCGTTTGCCCATGATATGCACAATATTTACGCTACTGCAGACTTGGTTATTGCTCGTGCCGGAGCATTAACATTAGCCGAACTTATTGCCTGTAAATTACCATCGATTCTTATCCCATATCCGTTTGCGGCAGGTGAACATCAGAAAAAGAATGCTCAGTTTTTGGTTGATAGCAAAATGGCAATAATGGTTGAAGAGAAAGATTTGGATCAAACAGATATTATTAAAAAAGCTGTCTCAACTTTGAGTAGTGATGAACATAATAGTATTAAGAAAAACTTAGAAAATTACATAGCTGGGAAAAAACCGGCAGTTGATTTAATAGCTGAAGATATAATTGAAATTATTAATAAAAATAAATTAGCGGAGAAAAAGATTGCATCTTGACTGTACACCTATTGAACAAATTGAAAATTTTGGATGTGAAACAATAATGTTCGGAAAAATAAAAAAATTATACTTTGTCGGCATCGGTGGGGCGGGGATGTCGGGTATTGCTGAGATATTACACAATCTTGGTTATACTATTAAAGGCTCCGACAACTCTCCGTCATCGGTAACTGAGTATCTTCATAACCTTGGGATTACAATCTACAATGAACAGATTGCAGATAACGTTTCAGATGCTGATGTTGTTGTAATCTCATCAGCTATAAGTAAAGATAATCCGGAAGTTAAAAAGGCAAATGAGTTGGGAATCCCTGTTATCAAGCGAGCGGAGATGCTTGGAGAGCTGATGCGATTGAAATTCTCAATCGGTGTTGCCGGCACTCATGGAAAAACATCCACAACTTCGATGATTGGAAGAATCGTTCAGTTAGCTGATTTAAAACCTACTATAATTGTGGGCGGTATCGTAGCCGAACTTGGAACCGGAGCATCTTTGGGAAGCGGTGATTATCTGATAGCGGAAGCTGACGAATATGATAAATCATTTTTGGCGATGTATCCATCGATTGCTGTTATCACCAACCTTGAGGCAGATCATTTGGATTGTTATGATGGTTTAGAAGATTTGAAAAACTCATTTTTGTCATTTATGAACCGTGTACCATTTTATGGCTCTGTAATTCTTTCTGCAGATGATGAGAATTTGATGAAACTCCGGCCACATTTAAATAGACCCAGTAGCACTTTTGGTTTTACTGTCGAGTCTGATTATAGAGCTGTTAATGTAAAGTCAGCTAACGGGCAATCTGTATTTTCTGTTTACCATAATGAAGACTTGCTTGGAGAAGCGGTTCTGAATGTTCCCGGTCGTTATAATGTCAGTAATGCTTTAGCCGCTATTGCAACCTGCCACCAAATTGAGATACCATTTGAAGTTATTGCAGATGCTTTAAGGCAATTTAAAGGCGTTGGGCGGAGGTTTGAAAGGGTTGCTGAAATAAATGATATTTTGCTTTTTGATGATTATGCCCATCATCCGACCGAAGTGAAAGCTACTCTTGAGATGGCAAAAAATGAATATAAGCGAAGAATAATTGTTGTCTTTCAACCTCATTTGTTCAGCCGTACAAAAGAATTTGCTGAAAAATTTGCAGAGGTTTTAGCTATAGCGGACAAGTGCATTCTGACTGATATTTATCCTGCTCGTGAAAAACCGATAGAAGGCGTTACTTCCGAATTGATTCTTAAATATGCCAATGAAATGAAGATTGGTGATTTTGAATATGTTGGTAAAAAAAGAAATGCTCCGGATAAAGTTTTAGAAATTGCTCAATCGGGTGATTTAATTATTACTATGGGAGCAGGTTCTATTACGCATATAAAAAATGAAATTTCTGAAGGATTGCATATAATTGATTAAGCTTGATTTAAAATATAGATTAATTGCACTTGGTGTTATCGTTATTGCGTTGGTGATGATGATATCAATCAATTATACCGATGCTTTCCAA
>QNAD01000143.1 GCA_003641345.1 Candidatus Zixiibacteriota bacterium
AGGTTTAAGTCGAATTCCACCGGTACTGGTTTTCTGAATGTTTTAAGTATAGTTATTGAATTTATAACTATTTTATACAAAAGAGGTCTGAAATGTTTATGTGCCAGGAAAGTTTAAGAAGAAAATTGTTTTAATCTGTTAATTATATAGAAGGAGTTAGTCTCATGACAAAAGAATGGACAAGTAAAAAAGATTCGTTTGAAATAATCGATGTACGGAAATTAACAGGAAATTTTCTCCCGATGCTTCTTAAGAAAGGAAATATTACATCTGTTGGGGAAGGAATATGTGTTATTCAGAGTTTTGAACCCATACCTCTTTACTCAGCAATGGCTAATCTTGGTTTTGAATATATTACGGAAAAAGTTTCTGATAATGAGTATAGGGTATATTTCTACAAGGTAAAAGAGAAACAAGTCAACATGCCCGGAGAAAGTGATGTTCCACTAAAACCAACTGCAATGGTAAATTTCAAGAAGATAGACGATTCTCTTGCAGATATTCTTGTGAATTTCTGGGATCTCATTTGGGGGGAAAACTCTGTATTTGAAATGAAGTTTAAACTGCTTCTATCGTTGGCTAACGGCGTGGGCGGTGGCAGATTTCGTCAAGCAACCCGAGAACTCGTAAAAGGTTATGCTGCAGGTGTTACTGTAGCTGAGTTAGATGAGCTTTTTTCTATGTTTGTGTGGAATCAGGGGGTTGGCACATTTGCATCAGAGATTGGTCCATCTCCGTTGTTTGCCGCTTATTCGTTGATAAAGGAGCAGGAACAAAAAGGTGTATCCAAGGCTGATATACTTAAAGAGTTGGTTGAACGTTTTGGAGAAAATAATCCACAGGTAGGCACATTATATAAAAACAAAAAATAGAATATAGTTAATTTATATCAAAAGCAGTATTTGGGCGGAACTCTTTAGCAATTCCGCCTTTTTTTTGGGGCAGAACCACTATGGGGCTTTGTTCTTAAAACTGAGATTAATTCAAGAATAAGATGGCAGATCTCAAGAATAAGAAAGACCTACGGGATATTACAAAAATTTCTCACCCGTTACACACAGCTCTTTCAAAAAGCAATTTTCGCAATCTGGTTTACGGGCTTTACAAATTGCCCGGCCGTGGTCAATCATCAAATGCGAATAAATAATCCAATCAGCATACGGGATAATTTTCATCAAATCTTTTTCAACTTTGGCAGGATCTTGCTCTTTAGTCAAGCTCAGATGTCGTGAGATTCGTCCCACATGTGTATCAACTACGATCCCTTCGGCAAGTCCAAATCCTTCACCAAGTACAACTGAGCCGGTTTTACGCCCAACACCAGGAAGCTTAATTAATTCCTCAAGCGTTTTAGGAATCTTGCCTCTGTAATCTTCTAACAACATCATCGCAGAGTTTTTGATTGATTTAGCTTTTGAATTATGAAAACCGGTAGAATAAATATCTGTACCCAATTCTTTTAGATTTGATTCGGCAAAATTTTTCATAGAACGATATTTTTTAAATAACGCAGGTGTAGTTGCGTTGACTCTTTCGTCAGTACATTGAGCCGACAGGATTGTTGCTACCATTAGTTGATGCACTGTTTTATAATTAAGTGAACACTTGGCATTAGGGTAATTTTTTTTTAGAAGTTTGATTATTTTTTTAGTACGGGCAATTTTATTTTTTAATGATTCTCTTGGCATAGTTACTCTTGGCAGGACAAAATAACCACACGGTCTATATCGTTTAAATCTCTGAGGATAACTATTGATTTGTAACGGGAATCCTCAGCAGTTATTTCCTGAACCCGTTCTGCCTGATTATAGCCAATCTCAAACATAATCCTTCCACCCGGCTTAAGATAGATAGGTGCCGTACAAATAATCTCTTTGATAGCATCAAGCCCCTCGTCACCGGAAGTCAATGAAACTTTCGGATCAGCTAAAACTTCAGGGGGAAGATCAATGTATTCATCATCGGATATATAAGGAGGGTTAGACAGAATAAGATCAAATTTTTCGTTATCTTTGAGGTTGTCAAACAAATTGGAAACTCTGAACTCAATTCTACCATTGCCGCCTAAATCTTTTGCGTTTTTTTGCGCTACTTCAAGTGCTTGCTCTGAAATATCCATAGACAGAACAGTTGCATCTTTTATCTCATTAGCCATCGTGACAGAAATAACTCCTGAGCCAACCCCAATATCCAACAAACGAGGTTTGTTTAATTTTTTTAGATTTATAAATCTTATAGCAGACTCACAGAGCATCTCAGTCTCTGGTGTAGGGACCATCACCGATGGCGACACAAAGAATTTACGTCCATAGAACCATGCTTCTTCCAAAATATATTGAAGCGGATAACGGGTTGCTCGTCGTTTTAAAATATTTTCAAATTTTGTTAGAATATCTTCGGTGAGAAGCTCCGGACCGTCCAGGTAAAGTTTCAGCCGTTCGATATTGAGAATAGAACAAAGAATGATTTCAACTTCGGCTTGACCCTGATCAATCCCTATCTCTTCGAGTGTTTTAGCTTTTTCAGAAATAAATTTGGGCAGTGATTGAATCACATCTATAACAACTTTCTAAGATTTAGAATTATAAGGATACTTCTTTCCAAAAAACAAGCCGTATAAATAAATAAGTATTGCTAAACCTATTAAGCTATAACAGAACAAATAGGTATCAGAAGGTGCAAACTGAATAGAGTGTGGAATTAGATACATTGTCAACATAATCAAACACGATACGATTCCAAACCATCCGCGAGTTTTGGGCGAGAATATATTTTTACCAATTTTACCTTTAGTTATAGATGCTATAGTTAGGAAGTTTACAAGCAAAAGATAAACAAAAACAATTTGAGTTTTATTATCGGTGGCATCAGTTCCAAACGGAACTCCTTCCCAAAAACAATCAAATGCATACCAGTTCATAGCAAAACCGATAGGATAACAACTGATAAATAAAAGAATATTGGCAATTAGAAAATGTTTTGCCATAGAGCTTAAGCCATTTCCGGATGTTATGACATGAAAACTATGAACTGTTCCCAACATTACAAAAAACACTGTAGCAAATATTAAAAAGATATGGCTTATAAGAACAAAACTTGGGACTTCACCGATAAATTTAAGAAGAAACGGTTTTCCCTCCGGCATTTTAAACGAAGCTCTCACACTTCCGATATTATCTCTTATTTGAAAATAATAATATGCCCTCTTCCCTTTTTTCCCTATACTTTGAGTAATACTATATAGATTTGTAAGGCTATCTTTTAAGTTCATTTTTATTGAGCGATATTTATAAAGCGGGGTAGTTATATCTTGCCCGAATTTTGTTGAATTATAATAAACTGTCAAATTAGAATCAATTTTATCTTTACCATCCGGAGGTATGATATTTAAAGTTATTTCCACAGTAGTAAATTCGGTGCCCTTGGGAACAGATGTCATTTCGAAAGTGAATCCGTTTTCTGTATGTGTATATAATTTAGGTCTGCCTTCACTATTGATGTAGGTAATATAAAGAAGAGAAATTGTTAAAAGAAAAGCTATAATAATTCTTGAATATTTAATCATACACCAGTCTCTTTTTCCGTCTCTAATTTTAATCTTTTTTCCTGATCACTTTGGCGTAAAGGTTCAATTATTAAATCAACATCCCCATTCAATATTTCATCCAGACGGTATAAAGTCAGGCTGATACGATGATCTGTTACTCTTGATTGGGGGAAGTTATACGTTCTTATTTTTGCTGAACGGTCTCCGGTTGAAATCATAGAACGACGTTCCAATGCTATTTTTTGCTGTTGTTCCGCAATTTTAGCATCATATAAACGTGCTCTGAGAACTTTTAACGCCTTAGCTTTATTTTTAATCTGTGATTTTTCATCCTGGCAGGTTACTACCATACCGGTTGGAATATAAGTAATTCTAACAGCAGAGTCGGTTGTATTGACCGATTGACCACCCGGACCGGATGAACGATAAACATCGATTTTCAATTCATTTTCTTTTATCTCAACGTCAACATCTTCAGCTTCCGGCAAAACAGCGACTGAAATAGCTGAAGTATGTACCCTTCCTTGAGATTCAGTTTCCGGAACTCTTTGTACACGATGAACACCGGATTCATATTTCATTTTTCCGAAAACATTATCTCCTTCGAGTGAAAATGAAATTTCTTTAAATCCGCCAACACCGGAAGGATTGGAATTCATTATATCAAGCTTCCATCCTAAACTGTCAGCAAACTTCTGATACATTCTAAAAATATCACCGGCAAACAAACCAGCTTCATTACCACCGGTACCGGCTCTTATTTCAACAATTACATTTTTGGAATCATTCGGGTCAGTTGGAAGAAGTTTAAGTTGGAAATCTTTTTCTAATTTTTCAAAAATTTCTTCGTAATCGACTAATTCTTCTTTAGCCATCTCAACTAATTCATCATCTTCACCGGCTTTAATAATATTATTAGCTTCCTGTATTCCAATTGCAACCCGTCGATATTCTCTTCCAATTTCAAGAATGTTTTCCAGATTTCGTCTTTCACGACTGAGTTCAATAATTTTTTCATTATTTGAAAGATTTACAGGATCTGACATCTGCAAATCAAAATCTTTTAATCTTTTTTCTAATTTTTTAACAATTTCAAGCATAATAATCCATTAAATTTTTTCTAATATTAAGGGAAAGATTCGGATAGAGCAAGATAAAATGAGGGTAACTAAGTAACTGTCATTTTCTCCGAAGTAGTATTTGATTTTTCAATACTCATTGCCGCTTCCAGAGCTACTATTGCTACTTCAAGCTGTTCCATTGAAGGTTCCTGAGTGGTAATTCTCTGAAGCCATAATCCTGGTTTAATTAAAGTTTTGGTTATAGAATTTTCTCTGGTTTTTCCGGATAATTTTAATAGTTCATATGAAATCCCGGCTACTATAGGCAATAATGAAAAATGTAGAATAAAACGCTCCAAAAGCGTAGGAGGAGTACCGGTATAAATAGCATAGATGGTATCTGAGATGGCATAAGTTAAGATTGCCAAGAGGGCAACTATTATTATAAACGAGGTACCGCAGCGAGGGTGAAAACGGGTGTGAGTAGCGGCTTTTTGAGGTGTAAGATCGTCACCCATTTCCAAAGCATAAATTGATTTATGTTCTGCACCATGATATTCAAAAATCCGTTTGAATTCTCCGAATAAAGATATTGCCCAGATATAAAGAACGAACATTGTCAAGCGGATAGCTCCGGCAACAAGATTGAAACTTACAGCACTTTTATCGATATCAAAAAAATCGGAAATAGCTAACGGCAAAAAGAAAAATATAAATATGCCAAGTGAAAGAGCAAACAGAACAGTTAAACCAAGCATAAAAGAATTGGAATTGCTTTTTTTCTCTTGATAGTTTTCACCTTTTTCCTGAGCGTCAATTTTTTCCTGTTCTTTAATAGCTATATCAGCGGAAAAATTAAGTGTTTTAATGCCTATAACAAGCATTTCAACGAAGATTACAGCTCCACGAAGGATGGGAATATTTAAAATTTTATATCTTTGAGAGAGAGAAATATAATTTTCGGATTTAACTGCAATCTGACCACTTGGGAGACGAACTGCTGTAGCGACCTTATCTTTAGATCGCATCATCACGCCTTCAATTACAGCTTGCCCACCTACATTCAAATTTGGCATATTATTCCTGAACTTAGTTGTTAATTCCCTTTTTTAAAAAAACAGACGATACAGATTTAATATAATACGTATTATCTGTAATATTTTTGAGAAAAAATATAATTATTTTTTCTTTTTATCCAGTACTTTTGAGTATTTCTGGCGGAAACGTTCAACTCTACCGGCTGTATCAATCAG
>QNAD01000144.1 GCA_003641345.1 Candidatus Zixiibacteriota bacterium
GATGAAAATGCCGGAAGATTTTAAAAAGGAAATAACTATAACTTCTCAGGCAAAATATATTGGAGGGATAGTTGATATTCCAGGTGACATCTCAACCGCGGCCTACTTTTTTGCGGCAGCAGCTATATCAAAAGGTGAAGTAACGGTTTATGGCGTTGGGTTAAACCCAACTCGGACAGCGTTTTTGGAATACTTAAGAAAGGTTGGGTGTAAAGTTGCTATAAATAATAAAGTTACAATCTCCGGAGAGCTTAGAGGAGATGTTACTGTCGTCGGTGCTGATTTGAAATCACGTAAAATATCAGGTGAAACAACTGTCGGATTGATTGATGAAATTCCAATAATTGCGGTTATTGCATCGTTTGCCAAAGGTACGACAGTAATTAGAAATGCTGAAGAACTCAAAGTTAAAGAAACTGACCGTTTGCAGGCTATAAGTGATAATTTGAAAATTTTGGGTGTAAAGCATGGTTTGCTTGATGATGGCATTGCAATTGAGGGAGGTAAAGATTATTCCGGCTCTGATTTTAAATCATTTGGAGATCATCGAATTGCTATGGCTTTTTCAATTGCCTCGCTGTTTTTGATTGGGCCATCGACTATTGATGATGAGTCTTGTGTTAATGTCTCCTGTCCGAATTTTTATGATCTTTTAGATAAAATCAGAAAATGAATAAAACGTACAAGTTTGGTCTTTTAGGTCATAAGATTGATTATTCCAAATCAGGTGAAATCTTTAATGCTATTTTTGAAATGCTATCAATTTCCGGAGAATTTATCTCTGTTGATGTTAGCTATGAAAAAATAGACGAAGGGTTACAAAAGTGCCTTGATTTGAAGCTGAATGGTTTTTCAGTAACAATTCCCCACAAACAAAATGTAATTCCCTTTTTGCATAATATTGAAAATGATGCCTTACAGTTAGGAGCGGTGAATTCTATTAAAATTGAGAACAATCAACTTTTCGGATTTAATACTGATATTTACGGATTTTCTGAAAGCCTGAAAGAATATTCAAGTATTCTAAAAGATAAAAAAGTTCTGATAATTGGTGCCGGCGGTTCTGCAAGGGCAATAATATATGCTTTGAAAAATAATTTTGGAATCAAAGATTTTGTTATACTTGGAAGAGATAAGCAAAAGCTTGACCTATTTCTTGAAAATTTAAAGCCAATTATCGGTGGAGCAAATATAAGTTCGATTACATTTGATACAATAAAATCTGTCATGTTTGATTTTGCAGTTAATTGTTCGCCGTTAGGTGGTTTTAATTATCCCAATCAACCGATATTCAATGATATCATTACTACAAAGAATTTGCTTTTATATTATGATTTGAACTACAATGATAATAACAATGTGATAAGAGAATTACAGTTATTGGATATACCTTGTATTGATGGAAAACAGATGTTGGTTGTTCAGGCTCTGAAATCATTATATATTTGGACTGGTTTAACAGTATCCGAGAAAGAGCTGTATTCTAAAGTTTTTGGGAGATAATCATGAAAATCTATCTCATTGGCTTTTCATGTTCCGGAAAAACAACAATCGGACCAAAATTGGCTTATAAGCTAAGTTGCTCATTTTATGATTTAGATGATATGATTTCTAAAAAACAAAATAAAACGATTACCGGTATTTTTAAAGATGAAGGGGAGAAGAAATTTCGTGCTTATGAAACTGACATTCTTTCCGGATTATCTAAGCGAAAAGAATCTTTTTGTGTAGCACTTGGAGGCGGAGCGTTTCAATCACCAAAAAATCAGGACATAATTGAAAATAGTGGTATTTCAGTTTATTTGAGTTGTGCCAATGATGAACTATATCGGCGTTTAAAAAACCAATCTGACAGGCCTTTGCTCCGAGATGAAAATTCAAATCAGCTATCTGAAAGTGAACTAAAAGATAAAATTTTAAGTTTGATGATGAAACGTAAAAATAATTATTTAAAAGCCGATATTGTATGTTCAACGACTGATAAAACTGTTGAAGAAACTGTCGATGAAATCTATAAAAAGATAAGTTTAAGTGCCACAAATTAAAGTAAATTTAGAATCAAATTCTTATCCTGTAATTATTAGCGATAAGACATCACAGCTCAGAACGGAGTTGAAAAAGAACATCAAAAATGGGCGCCTGTTTATTTTCTATGATCAAAATTTTTATGTTTTGCATAAATCTTCAATAACAAAAGAATTAAAAAATTATAATAATGTTATGGAGTTGGTACTGGAATCAGGGGAGAAGATTAAATCTGAAAAATATTTAAAAAAATTGTATAATTATCTCCTTTCAGAAAAAATCAGCCGGTCAGATTTTATTTTAGCCTGCGGTGGCGGTGTGACAAGCGATTTAGTTGGTTATTTGGCGGCTACAACTTTACGGGGTATCAGATGGGGGATTGTTTCAACAACATTGTTAGGTATGGTTGATGCTTCAATTGGCGGGAAAACCGGAATAAATCATCAGTCTGGGAAAAATCTAATTGGAGCTTTCCACCAGCCCAAATTTGTTTTGTGCAATGTAAACTATTTGCAAACTCTTTCAGAGCGGGAACTATTTTGTGGGTTAGGCGAAGTTTTGAAATATGCCGGTTTGGTCGGCGAACCGATTATTGGCATTGTAAATCTAATGCTAAAAAACAATTCTATATACGATAAAAAAATTCTAACTAAACTGATTATTGAATCAGCCAAATATAAAGCTGAGATTGTCAGCTGTGATGAGCGGGAAGGTAACTTCAGGATGTTTTTGAATCTTGGCCACACTTTTGGGCATGCGATTGAAAAAACACTAAAATATAAAAAACTTCTCCATGGCGAAGCGGTTATTATCGGGTTAATTGGCATGATTGAATTAAGCGGTCGCATTAAGCCAAATTCCAAAAAACATTTAGAATCTTATATGAATTTATTAGTTAAAATGTTGCCCAATTTACCGAAAATAAAATTAAATGCGAATGAGATTTACGAAGCGATTAAAATTGATAAAAAGCGTGATGGCAAAGATTTGAATTTTATTCTGTTAAATAAACTTGGTAAGCCTTATATCCAAAAAGGGATTGACAAGCGTCAGATAAAGAATTCTATTTCAGTTATGCTTGATGTTTATAGAAAACAGGGAGGTTGATTTGGCTAAGATTTTAGTTGTAAACGGTCCGAATCTTAATCTGCTCGGTAAAAGAGAACCTGAAATTTATGGTTATGATTCTTTGGATGAATTAAATTCTCGTCTTGTAGAAGCCGGTCAAGAGATGGGTTTGACACTTGAGTTTTTTCAATCCAACTCCGAAGGGGCAATTATTGATTTTATCCACGTCAACGCAACTGATGCTAACGGCATGATTATCAATCCTGGAGCTTACACTCATTACAGCTATGCTATAAGAGATGCGATCAGTTCTGTCGATATCAAAACAGTTGAAGTTCATTTGTCCAATATATACAATCGGGAAGAATTTCGTAAAAAATCCGTTATTGCTCCGGTCTGTTTTGGTCATATTGTAGGGTTTGGTTATTATGGTTATGCGATGGCATTATCATATTTTGCCGAAAAATCTTGAGGTTATTATGAAATTTGTAAAAATATTTATTATTCTGTTATTAATTCCAATTCAATCTGTTATCTCAGCTGATATTGAAGTTTTTATGGATACATTGGAGCAAAAATTAGAATGGCTTAACTATCGTCTAAATTTGGAGCAATGGGATCATTATACCAAAGGACAAGCCGATTCATTAGATTTTTATCAAGAACTTTACAATGATTTGACCTCGAACCCTGAAATATATTTGCAGTTGCAGAGGGATAAAAAAGATATATCCAATGAACAAGATTTGCGTCGTTGGGATATTTTAAACAGCTTATTCAGTTCTGATGATGTGGGAATATCACATAAAATTTCAAAGTTGGTAGATTCTTTGTCATCTATTGAAGTTAATTATAGAGCTATTTATAATGGTGAAAAGAAACAAGCTAACGAATTATATAAAATATATCGAACTTCAAGAAATCGTGGAGATAGAGAAAACGCTTATCGTGCGTATGTTTCAGTAGGGAATAAGTTAGCCGAAGGACTAAGCCAGTTAATTAGACTTCGGAATCAACAAGCAAAAAAGAATGGGTACAGTAATTATTTTTCATATTCTTTTAAACAACAGAATCTTGATATTGACGAATATGAAAAATTACTTGAAAGATTAGATCAACTTAGTCAGTCTCCTTATCAGGCTATACTGGCATCGGTAAGAAATAAATTAAGCTATAATGAACTGCAGATTTGGGACTTAGGTTATTTTTATGCTGACATCAATCGTGAGTTGGATAGTTACTTTCCAGTTGAATCCCAACTTTCTTTTATCAAGCAGGGACTTAAAGGTATTGGTGTCAATATTGATAAAATGCCAATATATTTTGACTTGGAATCTCGCGATGGTAAATCACAGTTTGCTTTTACTTTTCCTATAAAACCTCCACATGATTTGCGAGTGATGGCTAATTTAATTGAAGGACATTACAGTACCCGTACTTTGCATCATGAGATTGGACATGCTATTCATTATGCTTTGATAAGTCAGGATAATAATCTTTTCAGAACCGAACAGTCGGGGATATGGTCTGAAGCTATGGCACAGATTTTTGCAGGGATGTGCGAAGAGCGTTTGTGGCTTGAGAAATATGCAAAAGTTCCATATGCGGTAGCTCGTTCATTCATTAAATCCAAAAAAGAAGCTGACATTATATATCTTCGCACCCAGTTGATGCGACTGCAATTCGAATTGCAAGCTTATACCAATCCTAATCGGGATTTGAATAAATTGTACTGGGAGTTGTTTGAAAAATATCTGATGCTTCCCAAACATGAAGATTTAAAACCGTGGGCATCGTTGTTTTATTATATCACTCATCCTGTCTATATGCAAAATTATCTTTATGCCGATATGGTCAAAGCTCAGACTTATGCTTATCTTGAGAAGAATTATGAATCGGTAGTAGATAATAAAATGACTAAAGCGTTTCTGGTTCAGAATTATTTGCGGTTTGGTAGCAGGTATCCATGGGATGAACTTCTGGAACGGGGCACCGAAGAGGGGTTAAACCCAAATTATTATATTCAGAGTTTGGGCTTGTAGATTATTTATAATCCTTCCTAATGGGATAGAAAACATCAATCACTTCGCAATCGGTTATTGCTTTGCCTTCGTGAAGAATTTCAGGGGGAATAACAGCAGGATGACTTGGGGTTAAAACTCGCTTGACACCATCTATTGATAGTTCCAATTCACCTTTGATAATATTAGTTACCTGTTCGTGCACATGAGAATGTTCGGGCAAAATTGAACCAGCACGTATTTTCCAGTAAGCCATAGTCATATTTTCCGTATGAATCATTTTAACTCTAAAGCCGGGGATAAGTTCACGTTCTTCAATATTATCTAAATTATAAAAAGGCATATTTCCTCCATTGTTTTATGAAAAATAAAGCGAGATTCAAATTGTAATTCAACAAAAGATTAATCGTTACTACAACAGCATACAGAGTATGTCGAAAAACTCTTGTCCAACCGCAAGCGGTGTGCTATCCCATTGAGTTCCCACCCCAAGCGGCATGTTGAAAAAAACCGATTATGTCATTCCTGACCTGAGGGCTTGTTGAAGAACCCCGATTATGTCATTGCGAGGAGTGAAACGACAAAGCAATCTCTCTTCTCATATGAGATTGCTTTTCAGTTGTGTCGGGTCCTGATTCACCGAAGGTGGATTGTGACCCGACACTTAAGTAGTTGTAATTAAAGAGCGGCAGGTCACAAAAATCTGTTTACACAGA
>QNAD01000145.1 GCA_003641345.1 Candidatus Zixiibacteriota bacterium
AAATCATTTTCATCATTTAAGAGAACAGTTTCAAATTGAATATCATTTGAAGTTTCTTTTTCAAAAGCAGGTATAGTTTCTTCGAGTGTTTTTTGGCTTACCAGAAAATAGACAAAATCCGGATTAGAATTCTTAATAGAAAACATCAACATTTTAGCTATATCATCTCGAGATCTTCCGGTCCCAACAGTTAGCATCATTATTTTATTCATCATCTAAAATCTCCAACCATCCCATTGGGACACCTTCAATTCTTTTTCTTGTTCGAGGAGGTTTAAGCTTATAGTCATTTGTAAGACCCAGATCTTTAGCTAATACAAGAAGTGATGTAGAAAAAGCAGTTGAGCCTTGACCTAATCTTAAGAGAATGGAATCTTCGGGTGCTTCCCAATTATATGGTGCACCATTTTCATCTAATTCATAAATGCCGTTGAAGAAATCAAATAAGACATCTTTTATTTCTTCAATATCAAAATAACAATTAGATGTATCAACAGAGATTATAAATTCAGAACCTTCACTTATAGCCTCATAAAGTATTGGCAATTTACTTTGTGTTCTTGCACCAATAACTTCGGAGAAATATACATTTAATGAATCCGAGATTTCAACAGTAGAAGAATCTGATATTTTAAGCCAAGAAACAAATCTTCCTGAATTTTGTTTGCCCAGCTTTGGCATTACATATTTTTGAAGTTCATTATAGTCAAAATTCCTTCTGCGGCTATTCGCATTTCTCATCCAAAGTTTCAAATCACTTTCCAGTTGATTGTCATCAGGATAATTTGTTTTCAAAACAAAATAAACCATAGCCGACATAATACTTCCTTTTATTGAACTCCCCGGAAGATATGGCAGACCTGCAGATTTGATACATGATTTAATATTGATAGCATTATTAGCCAGTTTATTACGTGCCTGACCAAAGACATTCATACTATAAAGAATGTGTTTATCTAAAATTTCAAACGGGACATAATTGGCTATAGGTACATGCCTTATAGTTTTTTCAAGATATTTTTCAAAAAATGGTTTAAAGGAATCATCAGAAGCTAAAGATGTCATATTTATGACATTACATTTACCTTCAGAATAAAAATATTCAGCTGGAGTAATATCACTTCCTGAACCGATATGTATCGGCGTCAGAACTTTTAAACGAAGTTTATGATGATTATTCATTATTTCACCTCTAATTTACAAGGAAGAGCTAATGCTTTTCCATTTCTAAAGACACGGTGTAGATTGAATCCATCTGGAGTGACATCGACAAGTTTTCCAAAATCAAAGTTTTCTTGTGGAAATATTGATCCTTCAGAAAACATACGGACAGCATTTCTTGGTAAATTCTGACTATACGGTGAGAACATATATCCTTTTCGGAGGATTATATCATAGTAGCTTCGGTCAACATCTTCATATTTGATAGGTAGGTTTACAGGATGATAAAGTGATAAGATTGCGTAAGCATCTGAATTATCAATATCCGGAAAATCAACAGAGCCAAAGGAAGGTTCTTCGAAGAATCCTTTTCCTACTGATCTATCACCCCCCAAACCTTCGTCAGCTAAAAGTCTAATAGCGGCTTTAAATTTATCTTCATTCAAAGAGCCATTAGCTTTGTATAGAAAGAATAGCCCAATTTCTTTATCGTATTGAACTTGCCCAAACTGAAAATACCCACCACTCTCAGCCGAAACTGTACCGGTGTAATTTGAGATAGATACTCTTGGCGTTATAGAGGATGACCAATATTTTCTTTCTTGTTCTCTTGTCAGGTAGTCCTTATTTCCACTATTAATAATTACTTCAAGGTCTTCACCATTGAGACATCTTTTCATAATTGAAAATTCAATGAAATTGATTTTCCTGTAATCCGAATCTTCAGGAAACTGGTTTTTTGGTACCGGAAAGTACAATTTTTCATTTATACTTGGGAATAAAGAAGAAATGTTAATACTGTTATTATTTCCAGCAGAGTTATTCAGGAATTCTTCCAAATAACTTTTACCATATAACAGTAATAAGTTATGGCAGATAGCTGAGAACAATGTATCAGAATGAGCAAAAAGTTCTGTACCCTCAAGCCAACCTTCTTTTGTCCCAAAGTGAAAATTACCTTTTGGTTTTAAATGACATATTGATAGAAGCATACATCTATACCAATTTAGTAATTATTTGTTCTATGTTTTTTGCTACATCTTGAATAGATGTCATGTTTTCATTTATAATGGAACTTCTAAGGTTTGCAGATTCATAATCTTGAACAGTATTCCAGTAAATACGAATATTTTCAAATTTTATCTTACCATAACCTCGTGATCCCATACCACCTAAGTAATCATCTTCGAGCAACATCATCGATGTAAATAAGTGTTTCAATAAATTCTTATCAGAATCCATATAAATATTAAATATCATTTCACTGTCTTTGAAAATAGCACCAGCTGGAACTCTTTCTATTTGCCTTAAAGAACCGTGAGCTGCATTACCATTGATTCTGTCTATAGCAGTTTCATATTTTACTTCGGTATAAGGAAGATCAATATTGCTATGCATCTTATCTGTTATACTGGATTCATCTAAATATGTATCCCTTGTATAAAGTCTTGTCAGTGTATTCACAGAGTCGGCGTCTGTGTGTTTAGTAGAAAGCATTGTACCAAAGATTTGTGAAACAGAACATTCTTTATACTCTTCAATATTAGCACACCTTCTTTGACCACTTCGTTTATCAAAATAATTGGGGTCATTTTTTGCAAGAACATGCTCAGTAATTGATCTTAGTTTCCCTTTTATCGATGAACCAGGGATATATGGGATTCCCATGGAATCGGTTATAACGTTTTGATCAACACCACCAATTTTTAGACCGCCGGAAGAACCTCCAACACGAATACCTGTTAGAGTTTTTATGTCTGACAGGATAATCACTTTACCTATCAATCCAAATCCAATATTATTTTCAGTCATGATTATTCCCTTCCACCATAATATCTATGATATGCGATTATTGATTCTAAAAACTTTTTAAGATTTTCAAATTCTTGTTGGTCTTTCACCAAACCAATACAGCTATCAACTTGATCTCTAAAATCTTTTAATACTGGCTTAACTTTTTTATTACTTTCCTTACCAACGACATAAGCCAACTGTGGTCTAAGTAATTGAAGTGAGTTGATATCAAATTCAATCATCAATTCAATCCCTCCAAAAAATTTTCTTATTCTTGAAGTAGAAATGTCTTTATATTGTTTACCTAATTTTTCCCCCCACGAATTAATTAGTGTACCATCTCCATCTCTAATGATTTTTTCTTTTACATCATTAGGAAATGGAATAAACTCCTGTTCTCTCCGGTCAGGTGATCTTCTATTTACTTGTCGATGCATATTATTTCTCCTGTCTTGTGATAAGCTCTGCCCATCTAACGGCATATTTTAAATTTGGTGTTAATTTATATTTATCTATAAAAGTTTCACGTAATTTATCCAGTTGAGTGTTATCAATATTTCTTCCAGCCCATTTTTTGAGTGAATAAACAAGTCGATATACGTGAGGTAATGATATTTCATTTTGTTTGATCTCGGAAGCTTGAAGTGACTCTTTTAGAATTCTAATTAGTGATCTTGACTCACTGCCATTCTTGCCAGCATCATCAATCAACCTTATGATTGAATCCTTCACCTTACCAACATTTGTAAAATCATCCCATGATAGAGGAGAATCATCAAGAAAACATATTTTATTTTTCCCAGCTAATTTCGCAGAACTAAGCATTCTTCCAGCTTCTCTTGCCGCATGACTAATAGGGTATTTACTTGACGGAGATATGAAGATTCCCGCAGAGATCGTTATGTCATCTCTCTTTGTAAATTTTAAAAAGTCATTTCTTATTTGTAAGGCTAACTCAGGAAGTACATCCCATGAACCAATTAGGAATAAATCATCACCTCCCGAATATACTGCAATTGTTTTATCTTTAAAATTATCCTGTTTAAGGATAGTTTGAATATGTCCCCCGAAAAATAAAGATATTAAATAACTAAGAGTTGAAATTCTTGATATTGTAACCAATTCTTCTGATTCATCATCTTTCTTTTTCTTTAAACCATTTCTAAATATCTTGCCAAGATTATCGATGTCTGCCCTTAAAACTCCCCAAGTTTTCTTACCTGATGAACATCGCTCAGATAATATTTCCAGGGAAGCAATGTCGTTATCATGTAAGGCAGCGTGATTAACAATAGACTTAAAACTGTAACCACCGGAATTGATATAATCAAAATTATTTATTGAAATTCCGGAATTATGTGGTAATCCAGATTTTGAAAATTCAATGTTTGAGTCAAAAATCTTGATAAATTGTTTGCTTGAAGAGTCTTTATATAACCAATTTGAATTTGTGAATTTTCTTGCGAAATCTTCATATATTTTACTATCAGGTAAATCCTCATCAATGTTGGATGATTTAAGTAACATAAATTCAGATGATTTATTAGCATCTGTAAGAATATTTTTGTTTTTCCTCCTCTTCTCAATACCTGTTAGTTTACCTACCTCATACCATTTTTCTCCAAAATTACCTTCCCTAAAATCATTCCAGTTAATATCAACTCCTGTAATGGCAATCGACATGTCAGTTTTAAGTTCATTATATAATATTTTAGATACTCTTTTACTTTCGGATTCTATATCTACGTTTGCAGGAAGCAGAAGGTAAAAATTCCCTCCACCTACAAACATAATATTAGCATTAGTCAAATTATTGTTTTTTAAGATACTAACAGCAACCAATTCTGACAGCATTTGAATATAAGCCGATTTACCTTTTAAGTTTTTTAAAGCTCCTTTTGATTTGATGGAATATATGAATTCTTGAATCCCAGAGATATCCCCCATAACTAACTTAATAATTGGTTCATTTAATAGTGGTGAATCAACTTTCATTTTCATTGCATTAAAATATTTTAGAACATCTTGCTTATTTAAGACGCTCATAATACATCCTGCAATTGCACAAACGGTCTTTGAATGTGAGAATAATGAGATGTCAGGACTGGTTTTATAAACCGAAGAAGGAAGAAAACTTATATATTGTTCTAACAATGAAAGAATCGTTATAATAACAGAATTGAAATTGCCTTCAAAATTTATCTTAGAAAAATCATTTTCAAATTTATTCCATAAATTCTTATATTCTTTTTGACTTTGCTCTTGAGAACGAGATTCTTGAGTGTTAATATTTAGAGGAAATAAAGAATTCAAATCAAATTTCAACTCACTTAGAGGGAAAAAAGTCTGATTGGACTTCTGATTATTTTGATCAATATTCAATTTACTAAAAATCGAGTGAAGTAAATAATTCTCAATTATTTTTTTTACACTACCAGGATCCCTTTCCCTTTCAGATGCTGAAAGCCAATCTGCTAAACAAACAATACCTACAAGTTCTGCTTCTTCTTGATAAGAATCTACATCATGATGAGCACTTATAAGTTTTGCTGCTTTTTCCCAAGATTGCCCCATATTTCTTATAATAAATTCTTGCCCAAATATTGCATGTTTTTTCCTTATCCCTTTTCGTTGTTCAAATTTGCCTACATCATGCAGTAAACTTGCAATAAGAACTGCTTCAATATCATTTCTCGAATAATCATTTATCATATCAGATTTGCTCCAACTTATATTTTATTCTTCCACACCCAAAAGAACTGGCTTTCCCAGTATGCCAGCTTTCAATAATATCTAAAATTGGTATAAATGAACTAAAATCTCCTTCATAACAAATATTTCCAACATAACCACCAAATTTCATCGAAGTA
>QNAD01000146.1 GCA_003641345.1 Candidatus Zixiibacteriota bacterium
ATTTTGCCTTTTGGCATTTTACCTTTGTACTTATCCCAAAGTTCATCCTCAGTAACAATTTTGTTACGAAATTCTTTTTTAGCTAAATCATAACCCCAATCACGGAAAGCACCTTCGGTATATTTCATAATATTACCTTTATGTACCAGTGTCACTGAAGAACGTTTTTTATCAATTGCATATTGGATAGCTTTCCGAACCAACCGTTTAGTGTTGGTAGAAGACATTGGTTTAATGCCAATACCACTATCAGAACGAATAGTTGTACCCATATTTTTGTTAAGCCAGTTAATAACTTTCTTAACGTCTTTGGATCCTTTTTTCCACTCAATACCGGCATAAACATCTTCGGTATTTTCACGGTAAATAACCACATCCATTTTTTCTGGATGTACAACCGGCGATCCGACACCTTTAAAATAATTCACCGGACGCACGCAAGCATACAAACTTAAAATCTGACGAAGTGAAACATTCAAAGATCTAAAACCTCCGCCAATCGGAGTTGTGAGAGGTCCCTTGAGAGCTATCAGATGTTTTTTAATAGCTGCTATTGTTTCTTTGGGTAACCATTCTTTGTACAGATTGTTTGCTTTTTCACCGGCATAAACTTCCATCCAGGCAATCTTTTTCTTTCCTTTGAAAGTTTTTTCAACTGCGGCATCAACAACTCTTATGGTTGCTTTCATGATGTCAGGACCAATACCATCCCCTTCGATAAAAGGAATAATCGGTTTATCTGGAATAGATAATTTTTTGTTTTTTACAGTAACTTGTTTACCCTCAGCAGGCACAACAATATGTTTATACTTTGCCATTTAATTCTCCTTATTTATATCCAAGTTCTTTAAGATGCTTTTTATAAGTTGACGCTGAACCTTTTAGAGCATTCAAATCTGATTTACTAAGTTTTAGTTCAATAATTTTTTCAACACCTTTGGCACCGATAATAACCGGAACACCAATATAGATATCTTTGATACCGAATTGACCGGTTAAATATGCCGAAGCCGCAATAACTCTTTTTTCATCGTTGAAGACTGCTTTGCACATATCAACCGAAGCAGCTGCCGGAGCATAATAAGCTGAACCGGTGCCAAGAAGTTTAACAATTTCACCACCACCAAAACGGGTACGTTTAACCAATTCATCTAATTTTTTCTTATTGATAAGTTCACCAACAGGGATACCGGAAACCGTGGTATATTTAGTTAACGGAACCATCGTATCACCATGTCCACCGAGAACCATCGCCTGAGTATCTGTCATAGCAACACCGAGTTCCATTGAGATAAAGGCTCTGAACCTGATTGAGTCAAGAATGCCGGCTTGTCCAAATACACGATTTTTCGGAAAACCGGTTGCTTTCTGCATATGAAAAGTCATGAGATCAAGCGGATTAGAAACAACAATAACAAAACTCTTAGGAGCATATTTTTTAATTTCTTTACCACAAGATTTGACAATGGCAGCATTTTTTGCCAGAAGGTCTTCACGTGACATACCAGGTTTACGAGCCAGACCAGCTGTCATAATAACAATATCAGCACCTTTCAAATCTGAAAATCTACTGCTTCCTTTAACCATTGCATTATAACCGCGAACAGGACCTGCTTGAGTAAGATCAAGCCCTTTACCTTCGGGAATCCCTTTCAAAATGTCGATTAAAACGACATCAGCCATATTTGCCTCAGCCAGATACATCGCACATGTTGCACCAACATTGCCGGCACCAATTACAGCAATTTTCTTATTCATCTTTTCCTCCGTAAAATAATTTAAAAAATTAAGTTAGTGTTTATATTTAAGTACCACATTCCCTGAATCATGAACAACAGCAACTCGCATTGCAGGCTTTATATTTTGTTCGATAAATTCCCCTAAATTATTTACAGCCTTATAAAAAACATGTTCAACAATCGATTTTTCAAGCTTAGAAAAAATACCGATAAAATATTCTTTCGACATAGCATTTACTCTAGATAACTTATGCGAACCAAACTTCACTAAACCGGATTTGTGACAATTATTTTCTCTATCCCACTCATCTGCCAATTTATAAAATTTATCGGAGCCGATTCCATCGTTACAAGCAGAAATAAGAATAACCGAACCATTTTCATTTAGTGCAGTACGTACATTCTCTATCCCCTTTTGGATCTGATATAAACTTTTATCCAAAGGAGGCGACAAAACCGAAAAGATACAGTCATACTTTTTAGTAGTTTCCTGAAGGTAATATTTATCGGCAACCTTAATACCATCCACAAATGATTTTTTTAAATCTCCCATTGTAATTCCGGCAATTTTTTTGTTCGCATCAAAAACAATTTGAATAGAAAAAATATTACTGGTATCAAATAGAGAAGTAAGATTTTCCAGATGCTCCGCCATAGGGTTACCTGATAATCTGGTCGGTTGCGATTCTAATGAATTAGCTAAATTATGATTTCGTTCGATAGTTTTAAAATCAGTCAAACCCGGGAAAAATGATTTCCTGCCTCCGGAATAACCGGCAAAATAGTGTGGCTCGACAGAATTGATTACAATTATTTTATCATGTTCAAATAAAAGAGAATTGAGAAATACGTCTTCACCAAATTGATCTTGCCCAATCTTTTTCATACTTTTCAAATCATAAGTATCATGAATTAATATATTTCCCTCTATCTGTTCAAATAAATCTCCAAAAATCTTTTTGTATTGAGTTGCATCAGGTGGTTCATGGGTTCCAGTAGCAATCAAAAATTTAGCTCGTTTTAAGATTGAGGAATCAATTTTATTAAACCAACTTAAAATCAAAGCCGTTGGAGTATTTCTATGGGCATCATTGACTACAAAAAGAGGAGCATTCGATCTCAGGTATTCACCCCCCTCGTAACGATAAAATAGGTCTTTGTAGTCTCCATAAGTGAACGGATGGTCTGTTTTAGCCGGCTGATAATGATCAACCGTTATTTGATAGGGAAAAGATAAAATCATCTTAGATCCATCATATTCAACCTCAATATCCATCAGTAATACCTATTCACTTACTAATTGATTCCCTATTATGCAAAATGAAAAGCAGTTTCAATCTCCGCATTTTCATCGGAATCCGATGCATGCACAGAATTCTTTTCAATATTCAACCCAATCTCCCACCGGATAGTACCACAAGCGGCTTTTTCCGGATTGGTAGCACCAATTAAAGTGCGAAGATCTTCCACCGCATTATCTTTTTCGAGCCAAATAGCGACAATAGGACCAGATGTCATAAAAGCTACCAGATCATTAAGAAATGGTTTCCCTTCATGCACGGCATAAAACCGCCGAGCATCTTTTTCGGTTAACCTGGTGATTTTCATTTTGACAATATCAAACCGTGCTTTTTCGAGTCTATTTATAATATGCCCGATAAGCTTTCTTTCGGTAGCATCCGGTTTAATCATCAGAAGAGTTTTGCTCAAATTATTTCTCCGTTTATTTATTTTTTTCTTTAAGTTTCAACGCTTCATCATAACCAAGTTTAACCGCTTTGCGGTTTTTATCTTCTGTTCCTTTAGGTGCTTTGGCTATTACGGCATCGGTTACAGATTCTAAAGAGACAATTCCAGTTGCTCCTGCAATTGCTCCCAAAGCTATGACATTAGCCACCATAATATGCCCAATCTCATTTCTTGCCAAACGTGTAAACTCAAAACCATAATATTTATCGGTTGGAATTTCTGTCACCAATGAAGTATCGACAATCAATATGCCATCTTCTTTTAAGTCACCATAATATTTATCCATTGATTCCTGAGTCATTGCTAATAACAGGTCTAATTTCATAGCTTTTGGGTAAAATATTTCATTAGCAGAAACAACAACATCCGACTTGGAAGCACCACCTCGAGCTTCGGGACCATAAGATTGAGATTGCACTACATTCTTTCCCTCAGCCAATCCAATAGCTTCTCCAAGAATCACTGAAGCGAAAATCATTCCCTGTCCACCGGAACCGGAAAGACGAAGTTCAAACCGATCCTGAGGGACTTCAATTTTATCTAATAGTTTAGTCATTTCACATACCTCACTTTGTCTGCTGACTATCTATTAACCGTTGATACTCATCACAGAACTCGGTTTTAATTTCATCATTATGAAGATTCCCGATAACATATTTACCTTTTAATTCTTCATCCGTCATTTTTTTAGCTTTGGCTAACATTACTGATTTTTCTTTGAATGTCTGAATCATAGCCACAGCATCTCCTTCACGATTCAAACGACCAAAATAAGTATGACAATTTGAAATTGCTTCAACCAAAGAAAAACCTTTATGCTCAAGAGCTTCAGAAATCATTCTCTCTAAATGAGTAGCATGATAAACGGTACTTCTTGAAACATAACTGGCTCCGGCACCAATGGCTAAACTGCAAGGATCAAAATTCTTTTCAACATTACCATAAGGTGCGGTCGTCGCAAATGAATTGGAAGGAGTAGTAGGTGATGCCTGCCCTCCTGTCATTCCATAAATATTATTATTTATAAGAACGGTTGTAATATCAATATTTCGCCGACAACTATGAATAAAATGATTACCGCCAATCGCCAAAGAATCACCATCACCTGTAACAACAATAACTTTCATTTTAGGTTGTGCAAATTTCACACCAGTAGCAAAAGGCAAAGCCCTGCCATGAGTTGTATGAAGGGTATGAAAGTCTAAATAAATTGGCAAACGACTGGAACAGCCAATGCCGGAAATCATAGCAATGTTATCTTTCTCATAACCAAGTTTGTCAATCGCTCTAATTAGAGCACCCATAACAATCCCATTACCGCATCCGGGACACCAAACACTTGGGAATTTTTTCTTAGGTCTGAGGTAGTGCATAAAAACATCGGACTTTTGTTTTACGGCTGTAGCCATTAGAGCACCTCCTCTAGTTTTGCAAGCATTTGCATCGGAGTTAGAATTTCTCCATCGTACCTGAGTAATGAATGTATCTCTTTATCATTAGGCAAAACACGCTTAACTTCATTAATTATCTGCCCCATATTTAATTCGCCGACAATAACTTTATTAGCCTTTGAGCATAATTCAAAAATTTCTTTATCAGGGAATGGCCAAATTGTGTATAATTGAATAACACCGACCTTTACTCCTGCTTCTCTGGCAATCGATACCGCCTGTAATGCCGCCCTTGCAGCAGTTCCATAAGCAATAATAATTATTTCCGCATCATCAACCATTTCCAAACGAAACTTAGTAATCTCATCTTGATAATTCATGATTTTATTTCTAAGTTTATCGAGCTTGGGAAATATTTCATCAGGATTATTCGTAGAAAAACCCATTGTATCATGAGTTAAACCGGTAACATGAGAACGATATCCCTTCCCATATCCGGCTATCGGCGAAACAAGATTTTCAGTCATTTCATAAGGAATATAATCTTCCGGTTTACAAGTAGGGGCTTTTCTATTGACAATCTCAATCTCTCCCGGTTCGGGTATTGATATGATTTCGCGCATATGACCAATTACTTCATCCATTAGAACTGTAACCGGAGTATGAAATCTCTCTGCTAAATTAAAAGCACGAATAGTTTCAGTCAGACACTCTTCTACTGTTGAAGGAGCAACTGCTATAGCAGTATAATCACCATGCGATCCCCAGCGAGCTTGCATAGTATCAGACTGTCCGATTTTAGTCGGCAAACCAGTCGAAGGTCCACCTCGTTGCACATTAACAACTACGCATGG
>QNAD01000147.1 GCA_003641345.1 Candidatus Zixiibacteriota bacterium
ATTAAAGAAGATACCAATATTATTTTTGTCGATATGCATGCCGAGGCAACATCGGAAAAGCAGGCGATGGCATATTATCTTGATGGCATGGTTACAGCTGTTATAGGGACTCATACTCATGTGCAGACCGCCGATGAGCAGGTGAGTGACAGTGGGACTGCTTATCTTGGCGATGCCGGCATGACCGGTCCTCATGATTCAATTATCGGTATGGAAAAGGAACCGGCTTTGCAAAGATTTTTAACCGGAATGCCAAAACGATTTAGTACGGCATCGAACGACATTAGAATATCCGGTGTAATAATTGATTGCGACATATTAAGCGGAAATGCTACTGCTATAAAAAGATTCCAGTATAGTTATAATCCTGAATCATTTGACAGGGATAAATTTTTGGAACAAATAGAGGGCTTTTAAATGTCAGGCCAAATAATTGATGGAAAATTGGTATCTAAAAAAGTCAGGAAATCTCTAAAAAAAAGAATTGAAAATCTTAAGGCTAATGGAATCGTGCCAGGTCTGGTGGCAGTGCTTATAGGAGATGACCCAGCATCGGCAACCTATGTTCGTAGTAAAGGAAAAGCTTGCGAAAAACTCGGCATATATAGTGAAACAATAAGAAAAGATGCTTCGTTAACACAGCAGGAATTGATTAATTTGGTTTATTCTTTAAATAAAAATCCTAAAATTCATGGTATTCTTGTGCAGTCACCTGTGCCATCACATATTGATGAATTAGCAGTAACTCTATCAATTGACCCTGCTAAAGATGTGGATGGTTTTCATCCTTACAATGTTGGAATGATGTTACTTGGGCGAGGTGGATTATTGCCTTGTACTCCTTACGGGATTATAAAACTTATGGAAGAATATGAAATTGACCCGACAGGCAAAGAGGTAGTTATTGTTGGCAGGTCTAATATTGTTGGCAAACCTTTAGCGGCAATGTTAATGCAGAAGGGGAAAATGGCAAACGCTACGGTTACAGTTGCTCACTCTCGGTCAAAAAATTTACCTGATATTACAAAAAGAGCAGATATTATAATTGCTGCTACTGGAAGAGTTAATACTATCAAAGCTGATATGATAAAAGAGGGAGTAGTAATAATTGATGTTGGCATCAACAGGGTAGATGATACCACTTCTGAGAAAGGTTATGAAATTGTTGGCGATGTTGATTTCGAATCGTGTCAAAATATAGCATCTTATATAACGCCTGTACCCGGAGGTGTTGGTCCGATGACGATAGCTATGTTGTTGTCTAACACAGTCCAAGCCGCAGAATCAACTAATTCTTGACTATATGAATAGTAATTACTAATAATTGCAATAAAATTCACATTGAAATTTAGATATGATTTTGCTAATTGAAACAAGCATCAATGACATTTTCTGCTCTTAAATACTGCTTTATTATCAACTGTTTACAGAGTTTTTGGGCTTTATCAAGTTTTATGAAAATTATTTATTCGAAATATTATTAAGGCATAAACTTTGCTTATTTTAAGTTTGAATAGATATAAATATTATGGAAAATAGAAATATTAAAAAATTTATAACAATTATTACTCTTGTAATTCTATTGGGCACTGCAAGTGTATTTGCGGTATCTTCTGATGATACAGGCGATTACGTTGACGACTTAAAGTTGAGGTTTGAACTGGATGATAACTCAATCCTAACCTCGATTGATGATCAGTTTCATGATTTTAATGTTGAAGTAGATAATCCGTTTACATCGAAAAGTTCATCGTATAAAATAAACTTTACAGTTAAACTTAACACTTTTCTTCATTTATACAAGGGAGTGTTAGTTTATGAATTTCCTGATAATTTTGATTTAAGCTTAATAGAATCTGTTGAATTTTCAGATGATTTTCTATTTCGGGATTATAAGGTCTCTGAATATAAAATTAAAGAACGGTCATTATTTATATATTTGTCTAAAATAAAAAATTATGAAACAACCAAATCTTTTTGGCAGATTAGTTGTAGCTTTAATATCAAATTTATAAAAAATCCTCAGGTAGCAGGATTTTATTCTTTGATTGGAACCTTTCAAAAAGAAGAAAATGGTGATAATGAGATTCTAATTGGGCCTACTGAGTCAGAGCTATTTGAGATAACACCTTCCGATACCGGTATTGTAGAACTAAGGATTTTCCCTGATTCAGATATAACAGTTCAAGCCGGTGAAAATATAGAATTTGAAGTAATTGGAATTTATAATAATGGTCAGGAAATTTATGATTTAGATTATTCAATATTTTTAACATCAGAATCAGACCAGATTGGATATTTTACCCAAAATGTTCTTAATGTAGAAAAGATAGGACAGGGACAGGTTAAAGCTATTTATAATAATCTTTCAGTTGAGTCCGGAGTGATAACGGTTGTTTCTGGTTCACTGTCAGAGATTGAACTTTCGATTTCTCATGATCAGGTGGTTGGCTATCCGCTTATTGGTGAGGCTTATATTACTCTTTTTGATAATTATGGGAATTTAAAAACCGATTACGATTTAAGTTTAAATCCGATAGAATTGCGTATATCAGAAGGTTCTCTCTCCAAATCAATATTTTCAGATAATAGTTTATTGGTTGATGGCACAATTAATTTATCAGCCTTGGATATAACTTATTTAGATAATTCTGCGACTGTTTCGGTTTATGCACAAAGTGCTTCGGTTAATTCAAATTTGGAATTTGTTTCTTTTAGCGGCTATGAAATTATTGGGGTATATGATTCTGAAGGAAATGAATTTAATTCTATCCAATCAGGGCAACAGACCAAACTACAGGTTTTGGTACAGAATAACGGAACCAAAAGTGCGTGGGTTTCTCCATCTCTGATTAATTTCTATGAATCAACAAATGAAACAAGCGAAACAGAATTTTCTCCCCCCGGTATCGGTGGATTAATCGATAATGTAGAACTAATTTTACCTCCTCATGCTAATGAGCCGATTAATGATAATTTATATGTCATATTGAATTCGATTTATAATATTGAAGGGACTGAGTATCCGGTTGTAGATTCGGTGATTTTACCTTTTACAGTTATCACAAGTATTTCACCTGAAATAACAGTTAATAATTTATCTCCCATAGTCGTTGAAGCGGGTAACGAAAGTTCGTTCAGTTTTAATATCAGCCTTGATAATACATTTCCATATCAGTTATCAGTTGAGTCATCGCAATTCAAACTAAGTGAAACGGGATTTAGTTCAATTACTTCGCCAATTATAGAAAACAATTTGATTTTGCAGGGCGAAAATGAAGCTTTTTCAGGGATTATATACATTCCGGAATCATTGGCTGGAACTCAGTTAATTGTAGAATTTGATTTATCTTATAAAATAATTGGCTGGGGAGATGAAATTTTCGAGTTTCATTCTACTTTTGATGGAACAAAAATAGACGTTACTTCAAAGCCGATTCTAAATATAGAAAATATAGTTGTTCTTTCTCCGAATGCTCCCAAAGTGAATATAGGTCAGGAATTTATTATATCTGCCCAAATAAGTAATTTATCCGATGTATCACTTGAAAACATTCCATTCAAATTATATTCAGATGGACAATCAATATTTGATAGTGAGCAACTTATTGATATTTCATCTGGTGAGTCAAAAGAGATAAATTTTAATATTATTGCAGGTGATGAGGAAAATTTAAGTGAACGATTTTATCTGGAGATAAATTCGCCCGAAATAGCTGTTGATCAATCACAAAACAATTCAGTCTTTGTTGTAATTGAAAAGCCCGCACAACTTGATTTGGAATATGATTTGATTGGATATAATAACAGTGTCATTAGAAGAAATGAGATTGTTACTTTACTTGTGAATTTGAATAATTCTGGCAGTTCGGAAATAAATTCAGGAGAATATTTATTAAATTCAACTAATAAGGACTTTGAAATTTCATCTCAAGTAGTAGGAGAGATAAATACAGATAAGCAACTTCGGTTTGATATCACTACTCCTGATTATAATACATCAACAACAATTGAATTTTCAATTACGAATTTGCCGGTTGAGTTGAATACAGGAATGACTATACCTATTGCCAGTGATAATTTTAGTTTTGACATTAATGTTTTTTCAGCCGACTCATTAATTGCTACCAGAATTTTAAATCTCGAAGTTGTCGCTCCTAATGCTCCCAATATAAATGTATCTCAAGATATTCAACTCCGTGCTATTGTTGAAAACCTTTCAAATACAGATATTGAGAATTTACGATTGCATTTGAAATCTGACGGGCAATCTTATTTTGAAACCGAAACAGTTGTTTCGGTCAAAAGTAATTCTCAAGAAGAAATTTTAATAGATGTTACTGTTGCTGAAGATTCAAGTACTGAAATGTTTACTTTAAATATTATTTCTCCCGATGTGGAAGTGTTGGATCCTGTAGATAATACAGCTCTTATAATTAAACAAACTCCTGCTGATTTGAATCTGACGTATGATTTAATAGGAGTTAACAGTGGAGTAATAAATCCTGGTCATGAATTTACTCTGGCGGTAGAACTTCATAATAACGGCACTGAAGAGACAAGCCCTGTTCATTACGAAATATCGACAGACGAAATTGATTTTGGTGATAAATATTCTTCCGAAGGTATTATTTATGAACATGATTTAAGTCTGTTTACTTTCGTTGCACCTATTGAAGAAAACACTTACGAAATTATTTTTAATTTACTAACAGTGCCAACTGCTCTTAATACAGGTTCGCAGGCAAAGATTGATAGGCAATCTTTTAGTTTTGTAATAAAAGTTGAATCTGTCGAAGGTGATTTACTTGTTGATGTTCAACCTGTAGGAACAAATCTAATAATTCCCGGTCGTTCTAAAGAGATGTTTGAGCTTAATCTTACCAACAGAATAAATATTTCGGATGCTAATATAAAATTAAACAGAGCAATAGTAACTTTTATGGATGAGAATCACCTGCCTGTAAATCTTGATGAATATCTTAATACATATCAATCCGGTTTTTATGTTCAAAATAAATTAATCTCAACTTCCCAACTTGATAATAATAAATTAGCCCTCAGTTTTGAGGATATAGTTATCCAGCCTGGTTATAATCAATCGGTAATTTTCAAAGCTTTATTTGAAAAGTCTTATGAACCATCTGTGAATGTAATTTTTGATTATAATTCTATTGATGCAGTTTATGAAAAAGGTCCGCTTGAAGGACAAAATCCTGTTATCAGTTCTTTAGATAATGAATCATCAAAAACAATTTCATTTGTGTTTAAAGGTTCATCACTTGAAGAATCTGTGATAGTAGAGAATAATCCTTTTGACCCTGAGAAGGAGCCATTGCGTTTTTCTTTTGAGCTTGATATTGCATCGGCTGTTCAATATAGGATTTTCACTTTGATGGGCGAAGAAGTTTTTTCTGAAAATGTGTCATTTGGGTCCGAAGGGGCAACTCTGGGTGAAAATATTTTTGAATGGGATGCTGACAATAATAATGGGCATAAAATCCTCAATGGTGTTTATATTGTTATGATAAAAATTATGGCAACCGGTGAAACTGTAAAATCGAAAGTTGCGGTAATAAGATGATTAGATGTTTAATATTTATATTTATTATCTTAATATTACTTGTTAACATTGTTTCTGCCG
>QNAD01000148.1 GCA_003641345.1 Candidatus Zixiibacteriota bacterium
GCATTTGGAATACATAATCATCAACCGGTTGGAAATTTTGATTATGTTTTTGAAGATGCCCATCGTTCGGCATATTTACCTTTTTTGAAACTTTTAAAACAGCATGAAAACATTAAAATATCTTTGCATCAATCAGGGATATTATGGGATTGGCAAAAAACAAATCATGCCGATTATTTTCAGCTAATCGCCCAGTTAATTGACAGGGGACAGATAGAAATTCTTACCGGTGGTTTTTATGAACCGATATTGAGTTCTATATCTGGTAGAGATGTAATTGGACAGATTAATAAATTATCAAAGTATATCAAAGATCATTTTGAAGTTGAGTCAAAAGGATTATGGTTAACTGAAAGAATATGGGAACCGCATATGCCTAAACTTCTTTCTGAAGCAGGTGTGAAATTTCTTCCCATAGACGACACACATTTTATTTATGCAGGTTTTGAACATTCCCAGCTTACCGGACCATTTTTGACAGAGAATGAAGGTCACACAGTTACTTTGCTTCCGATTCAAAAAAAATTGAGATATTTAATCCCTTTTGGAACGGTGGAAGAAGTAATCAATGAGTTAAAAAATCAGGCAGAACGAAACCCCGATGGTTGTGCGGTTTATGCTGATGACGGTGAAAAATTCGGTGTTTGGCCTAATACCTACCAGCATTGTTATAAAGATAAGTGGTTGGTTAACTTCTTTGAAGAACTTCAGAAAAATTCAGATTGGCTGGAAGTAGTCCCTCTTTCTGTTGCAGCTAACCAAAAGATAATTGGCAGAGCATATATTCCGTCGGCATCGTATGCTGAAATGCTTCATTGGTCTTTGCCTACGCAGGCATTTTTGGAGTATGAATCTTTTGAACATACTTTAAAAGATTATAATCTTGATGAAAAATTTGGCAGGTTCGTAAGAGGTGGTCATTGGCGAGGATTTCTTTCCAAATATGAAGAATCAAATATGATGCATAAAATGATGCAACTGGTATCAAAAAAACTTATAAGATTTGAGAATGAATTTCCAGAAAAATATAACGATGCTGACCGAGCCAGAGACAGATTATTTGCAGGGCAGTGCAACTGTCCTTATTGGCATGGTGTTTTTGGTGGGATATATCTTCCACATATCAGACAAGCTATCTGGCAAGCCTTATTAGAAGCTAACTCTGAACTGGACCAACTTTTGCAAACTCAATCGCTCTCATTGGATGAAACTGATTTTGATATTGATGGCAATGGTGAAATTATTGTTTCCAATGAAAAACAGATGTCTATTTTTAAGCCTGCTATGGGAGGAAGCATGATTTTATTGGCATCGAATGAATTCAAATATAATTTTACTGATACTTTTACTCGCCGGAAGGAAGGATATCACTTGAAACTTGACAAGGCTATTCTTCCCAATCAAGCAGGTGAAACCAACTCTATCCACGATCAGGTTCTGGCTAAAGAGTCTGGTCTTAGTGATGTTTTAATTGAAGATTGGTATGCCAAAAAATGTTTTATAGATCATTTCTTTTCCTCTGATGTTGATATTAATAGATTTAGATCCGGTCAGTTTGGTGAGGAGGGAGATTTTATTCTTGAGCAGTACAATTCAAATATAGATAAAAAAAATGGAACTCTTACTTTAACAAGAGATGGTTTTCTGCGACGGGATAATAATATGATTCAAGTTAGCGTTAAGAAAAAATTTGATTTCAGAAATTCAGATATAATTAAAGTAAGTTATGAGCTTTGCACAAATTCCAAAGAGCCGGTAAAAGTTAAATTTGGTATTGAAAATAATTTTAATTTTCAAGCTGGTCATGCGATAGACAGATATGTTAAAGTAAATAATAATAAGCATGAAAACGGGTTTCTCGATTCTGAAATCAAATATACCGATTGTATGAACTATTCTGTGATAGATGAATATCGAAATTTGGCTGTTTCTTTTGGTGGTGATAATTTATCAGAGATATGGCAATTACCGATATTTTCGGTATCTTTATCTGAAGGAGGGTTTGAGAAAGTATATCAAGGGACAACATTAGTGAATGTATTTGAACTTGAATTAACAAATCGTCCATTAAAACTTGAATTTTTACTTTTTAGTGGAGAAATTTCAAAAATTCCTAAGCACCTCAAAAAATCAACCTTTGTAAATAAGTGCTAATATGTTGTTTATCAATATATTATAAGCTTATTAATAAGAGATTGTCTTTTCACTAAAGAGAACTTATCTTCTTTTTATGTTAGAAAATCTGGTTGAAATAATAAAAAAATCAAAAAATTGTGTTGTATTGACCGGAGCCGGTATTTCTTCCGAATCCGGAGTTCCTACGTTTAGGGGCAAGGAAGGTTTATGGGGAAAATTTAGACCGGAAGAATTGGCAACAATGGAAGCGTTTATGTCAAATTCTCAAGTAGTTTGGGAATGGTATAATTGGCGTCGGGAATTAATGAGTAAAGTTAAACCGAATCCGGGACATTATGCACTGGTTGAATTAGCGGAATTTTTTGATGATTATACTTTAATAACGCAAAATGTTGATAGTCTTCATAAAATGGCTGGTTCGGAAGATATTTTGGAACTTCACGGAAATATTTATCGCAACAAGTGTATGAATTGTAATAAAATTGTTGATGAAGAAATTGAAATTGATCCTGAAAGTATTCCGCTTTGTATATATTGTGGGGGCAAAATTCGTCCTGATGTTGTTTGGTTTGGGGAAATGCTCAATGAATTAATTATCAGTGAAGCTTTTACCAAATCAGAAACAGCAGATATATTTTTATCAGTTGGGACGTCGGCGATTGTGCATCCTGCAGCCAGTTTACCGGTTAACTCAAAAAGATCTGGAGCTATTTTGGTTGAGATTAATCCGGAAATGACCCCTCTGACAGATTTGGCTGATTTTTATTTTGAGTATCCTTCAGGAGAATTTCTTCCTAAATTGATTGAGAAACTTAAAGCTTGATAAAATTGGAAACCACTACTAATTGTTTGCGTATAATTTTTGGACAAAAATGATTGAAAGATTTTTGGTTTGAGATATTTAAGAAATTTCACAACAGCTATTGTAATAATTATTATTTTTTCTTTTATCCCGGGTTGTGTTTATTACAACACATTTTACAACGCTGAAAAAGCATTTAATAGGGCAGAAAAAGGGCGCAAATCTTCGAATAAGAATGTTCGCGGTTTAGGCGGGGATTATAAAATAGCTATTGAAAAATCTTTAAAAGTAATTGATAATTATCCTAATACAAAATGGTATGACGATGCTTTATACATATTGGGCATTTCCTATTTTTATACCGGACAATATTTAAAAGCGGAACGTCGCTTACGTGAATTATTAGTCAATTATCCTGAATCAAAGTATATTGATGAATCCAATTTATATCTTGCTAAATCAAAACTTCTCGACAACGAGATTGAGGATGCTATTGTTCTTTTTGAAGACATTTTTAAAAAGGATTATGATAAAGAATTCAAAGCAGAAGCCGCTATGGCAATTGGGGAGTATCATTTTAGTAATAAAAATTATAAAAAGGCAAAGCAGTATTTTTTGGAAATCAGGGATTCTCTTGGAACTGATAAAGAAGCTCTAAAAGTTCAAATATATATTGCAGACGGAAATTATAATCAATTTAAATTTTCCGATGCATTAGGTGCTTACTTACAGATTTTGGGTATGAATCCTGATAAACTTCAAAAATATCATGCTTTGTTTAGAGCCGCTGATTGTTCTTATAAATTGCAGAGAATTAATGATGGAATGGATTATATAAATACTCTTATGGAAGAAGAGATATATTTTGATTCTTTAAGTGTATTAAAACTTAAAGTTGCCGAGGGGTATGAGTTAGATGAAGATGTACAAGCGGCAGAAGAAATATACAAAGATATTATAAATGAGGAAGTAGATAAACGCTCTTCGGCAAAAGCCAGCTATAGATTAGGTTTGATTTACCAATTTGATTACGATGATTTAGTAAAAGCAAAAGAATACTATGATAATGTTGGACAAATCTCTCGCGGTGCAGAAGATGCTAAAGATGCTCTTCAGAGATCATCGGATATTGGCAAGCTGGAAATTTTTGGTAAAACGATTGAAATTGACTCAACAACTACACAAAGTGAAATAGATGCCGCGGCTCTGACTCAGTATTACCTTTCCGAATTGTACTGGTTCAAACTTAACAAGCCGGATACTGCGATTCTTGAAATGCAATACTTAATTGATTCTTTTCCGATTGCTTACGATGTGCCTCGAGCCATGATTGCACTCTCGCAGATGTATCGCGATTATAAACAGGATACTGTGATTGCTGATTCAATTTTGGAAGAAGCTCTTGTTAAATATCCTAATTCTGATTTTACTCCGGATGTATTAGAAATTCTTGGATTACTTGGAACTGTCTCAGATTCCGGTTATGCTCTGCTAAATATTCACAAAGCTGAAAAATTTATTGAACAGGAAGAAATTGATTCTGCTCGGTATTATTATCAGTATGTTGTTGATAACTATGAAGAGTCAAATTTCTATCTTCAGGCGAGATTTGCACTAATATGGTTAACAGAGACTTTTGAGAGCCCCGGAGATTCATCGGTTTATTTTGCATATACTGAATTTCTTGATTCTTTTCCAAATAATGATTGGGCGAGAGAAGCCAGAAAAAAAACTTCAGCTAGTTCTCATGTATCTTCCCGTCAAAACGTTCAGGATACTATTCAAGAAAATGAAGGTGAACCTTGGGGAGATCAATTTAAACTTGATAGTAAAGAAAAAGAAAAATCTGATGAATATATTGATCCAATGGCGGGAATTTATATTAGCATTGATGGTGATTCAATTTTAAATGTAGATAAAGATGTAAAACCGAGTAGGTTTACCGAAGAATTTGAATTTCCGGTAGAAGCTTATACTGTTGATTGGAGGCAGTATGATTTTTATTTTCAAATCAAGCTTGATTTCTCAGGGGAGGTTGAGGATTATAGATTGATGAATCCGACTCCTATTGAGGAGTTGAATATTAGAATTGAAAGATATATTGCCGGGGCAGAATTTGAAGTTTCTACTATGCCTCTTGAGCAACAGGGGAAATGGCAAGTATATAAATATAGATTTACTAAGCCGAGAGAGTTTAATCAATGAATACTGTTTGTCAGGATACGGTTGTAGTTAAAAAGCGTAATCTTAAAAATAATTATTTCTCTTTTACTTTGAGCCAATTCAAAAAAGCTAAAAGTTGTAAACCGGGGCAATTTGTTCATGTTAAAATACCGGATAGTGATATCTTTTTAAGAAGAGCTTTTTCAATTGCTTCTGTTGACAAAAAGAAAAATGAATTAGAAATCATTTTCAAAGTTGTTGGGCGAGGCACAAAACTAATGGGTGGATTGAACAAGGGAGATATTCTTAGCACTTTGGGACCGTTGGGTAGCCCGTTTAAATTTCCTAAAAAAAATGAGAAAGTTATTATGGTTGCCGGAGGAGTTGGGTTTCCTCCATTGATGTATTTAGCTGTTGAAATGATTGAAAAAGGACATAACCCCAAAAATATAGTATATTTTTATGGTGGAC
>QNAD01000149.1 GCA_003641345.1 Candidatus Zixiibacteriota bacterium
CAATTATTTCATTTTTTATAATTCCATTAATAACAGAAATAACAGGTAATTTCTATTTTCACCAATCAATCCCTTTTTGAGCTAATATTCCCTGTTGATAAGGGTGTTTTATCTCTTTCATCTCAGTGACAAGATCAGCTTTTTCTATTAGCCAATCCGGAGCATTTCTTCCGGTTATTACCAGATGAATATTATCAGTCAAACTATCAAAAATCTGTTCTACTTCTTCTTTTGTAACAAGTTTTAAATTAAGAGCAACATTTAGTTCATCCAGAATAATCAACCTGTATTCCCCTTTTTTAATAATTTCAATCGCATAATTAATACCTGCTTGAGCGGCTTTAACGTGTTGATTTAAATCTTTGTCATCATCAATAATACCTACAAATCCTTCTCCAACCGTGACCAAATCAACATTCGGTTCAAGCATTTTAATCCCTTTAAGCTCCCCATATTTCCAGCTTCCCTTTACAAATTGGATAATTTTAACTTTCCAATCATACGCCACCGCCCGAATCGTCATACCTAAAGCCGCAGTAGTTTTACCTTTACCATTGCCGGTATAAACTACAAGTAAACTTTTTGTGTCTTCTTTATCCGAATTCACTACAATCTCCTTGAATTTTATAAATAATACCTATTATTACAATTTCTCATATTTCAACATCAAAGTCAATTCTTTAACATAAATAAACTTAGCTAAAATTACTAAATTTGATTTTGTGAAAAAAATAACCAAATTGATTTGACAAAACGTTCCATCGCATATATATTTTTTATGGAAAAACAATAAATCTAAAAAAGGATTTATTTTCTATAGTTTTTGAAAAATGCCTTGAATGAAAGGATAATATGCAGTTTACAAAAGCAGAAGAATACGGAATGAAGGGCGTTCTATTTTTGGCAGAAAAAGAAAAAAATATCATTACGCCATTGTCTGAAATTTCCGAGGCTAAAAACATTCCCGAAAAGTTTTTGGCTAAAATTTTCCAGTCTTTATCTCGTACCGGTATTGTCAGATCACACCGAGGTGTCAGGGGTGGATTTACTCTTAGCCGTGACTCGAGTGAAATCAATGTCAAAGATGTACTTGAAGCAATTCAAGGACCATATTATTTAATGAAATGCACCAAAGACATGGAGGCTTGCGAAGACTCTGAAAAATGCGCCATCAGAGACCTCTTTATTATGGCTGAGAACAAAATGTTAGGTGTCTTTGAATCTCATAGCTTAGCTGACATGGTTCGGTGGCAAAAAGAAAAAAACGAACACGTTGCTGCATCTATATAAATAATGACTATTCCGGATTTAATAGGTTTACAGCATACCTATTAAATCTTATCTTTATCGCCGGAATAATATTTAAAAGGAGTTTAAATAGAAATGCCTGTGAAATCTGACAGTTGGATTATTGAAATGGCTAATAAACATGAGATGATTAAGCCATTTGATGAAACGCAAATTCGCAAAGGTATCAGCTATGGAGTTTCCTCTTACGGTTACGACATCAGTTTATCTAATGAATTTAATGTATTAGAGACTGAAAACCTGAAAGAAATTGACCCTAAAAAGGATTATTCGGAAAATTTCAAAACTATAAATGCAGATTCTGTTTTAATTCCAGCAAATTCTTTTATTTTAGCTCGTACCAGAGAATATTTCAAAATCCCAAGAGATGTTATAACTATCTGTTTTGGTAAATCAACCTATGCCAGAAGTGGGATAATTGTGAATGTAACTCCATTTGAACCTGAGTGGGAAGGTTATGCCACAATCTCTATATCAAATACATCTCCGATACCAGCCAGAATCTACGCCAATGAAGGAATTGCACAATTATTATTTTTAGAGGCAAAAGAACTTTGTAAAACGTCATATGCTGACAAAAAAGGAAAATACCAAGGTCAAAAAAACATAACATATTCAAAAAATGATAAAATTACCGATAACTAACCAAAACAATATAATAATTGAAATATAGGAGTTAAAAATGCCAGAAGAAACTATTAAAGATAAAAAAAATAATGGTAAAATTGAAGGTAATCGTCAAAGAAGAATGGTGACAATTGATGGAAATTCAGCTGCATCTTATGTAGCTCATGCAACCAATGAAGTAATTGCCATCTACCCTATTACTCCATCTTCAGATATGGGAGAGGCTGCCGATGAGAGATCAGCCCGAGGTGAAAAAAATATTTGGGGAGCGATACCTGATGTTGTTGAGATGCAATCCGAAGGCGGAGCTTCCGGTGCTGTCCATGGTGCTTTAACTGCTGGAGCATTAACAACAACATTTACCGCCTCACAAGGTTTACTTCTTATGATTCCAAATATGTTTAAAATCGCCGGTGAACTTACACCGACAGTTTTTCATGTCTCCGCTCGTACCGTTGCCAGTCACGCCCTTTCAATTTTCGGTGATCATTCCGATGTTATGGCAACCCGTTCTACCGGTTTTGGGCTTCTTTCTTCCAACTCGGTACAAGAAGTCATGGATTTAGCATTAATTGCCCAAGCTGGTTCTCTTGCCAGCAGGATTCCTTTTGTTCATTTCTTTGATGGCTTCCGTACTTCACACGAAATACAAAAAGTAGAAGAAATCACTTTTGATGATATGCGAGATTTGCTTGATGAAAAACTAATCACTGAACATCGTAGCCGAGCACTATCTCCTGATAAACCGACTATTAAAGGTACCTCGCAAAACCCTGATGTCTTTTTCCAATCAAGAGAGACAATCAATAAGTTCTATGATGAAACCCCAAAACACATTCAAGCGGCTATGGATAAATTTGCCAAGGTAGTTGGCAGACAATATAATTTATTTGATTATGTCGGACATCCGGAAGCTGAACATGTTGTAGTTATAATGGGTACCGGAGCTGAAACCGTTCACGAAATGGTTGATTACCTTGTAGAAAAAGGTGAAAAAGTCGGTATGATAAAAGTTCGGTTGTATCGTCCGTTTTCTTTTGAATCTTTTGTCAACGCTCTCCCATCTACGGTTAAAAAAATTGCCGTATTAGATAGAACTAAAGAACCGGGTTCAGTAGGTGAACCTCTTTACACCGATGTCCAAACAGCAATCAATGAAGCTATTGACAATAAAATAGCTAATTTTTCTGAGCGTCCCCTAGTCATTGGCGGTCGCCATGGGTTAGGATCCAGTGAATTTAATGCAGGCATGGCTAAAGGGGTGTTTGACAATCTTAAATTAAAAAATCCAAAAAACCATTTCACAGTCGGAATTGTTGACGATATCACTAATACTTCTTTGACTGTAGATAAAAGCATTGACCTGGAAGGTGATAATTTCCGCGGTCTGTTTTTTGGATTAGGTGCTGATGGTACTGTCGGGGCAAATAAAAATTCGATAAAAATTATCGGTTCCAACACTGATAATTATGCTCAAGGTTATTTTGTTTATGATTCTAAAAAAGCCGGAGCAATCACTGTCTCGCATGTCAGATTCGGCAAAGACTTGATTCGTAAACCTTATCTAATTGAAAAAGCACAGTTTGTCGCCTGTCATAATTTCTCCTTCCTTGAAAAATATGACATGGTCAACAAACTTATCAAAGGCGGTACATTCCTTCTTAACTCCCCATTCTCCGCCGCTGAAGTCTGGGATAAAATGCCCAAAGAAGTACAACAACAAATCATCGATACCAAAGCAAAGTTCTATGTCATCGATGCCCTCTCATTAGGTAAAAAATTGGGACTTGGTGCCAGAATCAATATGATAATGCAAACTGCTTTCTTCTCAATTTCAGAAATTCTACCTAAAGACGAAGCTATCAAAGCTATTAAAAAAGCAATTGTAAATACTTATAGTAAAAAAGGTGAAAAAGTTGTTAACATGAACTTTTCTGCAGTTGACGGAGCAGTTGGTGCAATTGAAGAAGTTAATTATCCCGATAAAGTTACCAGCAACTTCTCAAGACCTCCTATTGTCCCCAACCACTCTCCTGACTTTGTGAAAAAAGTTACTGCTGAAATAATTGCCGGTCGAGGTTGTGATTTACCTGTTTCAGCTTTCCCCAACGATGGGACTTACCCAACCGCTACCACTCAATATGAAAAAAGAAATATTGCTGTTGATATTCCTGTTTGGGACACAGAAGCATGTATCCAATGTAATATTTGCTCAATTGTTTGTCCTCATGCAGCTATTCGTCCGAAAGTTTTCGGAAAAGAGTACATTGACAAAGCTCCTGACTCATTCAAATATATTGAAGCCAAAACTAAACCTCTGGCAGGCTTATATTATGCACTCCAAGTTGCACCTGAAGATTGTACTGGTTGTGAAATCTGTGTCAATGCATGTCCGGCTTTTAAGAAGGATGAACAGGGCAACAAAACCAAACTCAAAGCAATCAATATGGAACCCCAAGTCCCTATCAGAGAGCAGGAAGTTAAGAATTGGGATTTCTTTATCAATGAATTACCGGATGTAGATCCAAGTTTGTTCAATCCAGAAACTACCAAAGGGTCACAATTTGTCAAACCTCTCTTTGAATTCTCGGGAGCTTGTAGTGGATGTGGTGAGACACCGTATGTAAAATTAATGACCCAGCTATTTGGAGATCGTGCAATTTGTGCCAATGCTACGGGATGCAGTTCCATTTATGGCGGTAACCTGCCTACTACTCCTTATAGTCAGCGTTCCGATGGTCGGGGACCGGCATGGTCCAACTCTCTATTTGAAGACAATGCAGAATTTGGAATGGGGATGCGTCTTACTGCTGACAATCTTCAGAAATACGCCTTAATGTTAGTGAACAAATTTGTCCCCGATATGTATGATGAATTAGCAAATGCCCAACAACTCATTCAAGAAGACGTCGAGACACAAAGAACAAGAGTTGAAAAATTGAATGCTAAACTGAATACTCTCTCTGAAAATGATGAAATCAAAGCTCTAAAAAGCATCACTAATTTCCTTGTTAAAAAATCAGTATGGATAATTGGTGGTGATGGCTGGGCTTATGATATCGGTTTTGGCGGACTTGACCATGTCTTAGCATCAGGTAAAAATGTTAACATGCTGGTTTTAGACACCGAAGTTTATTCTAACACAGGTGGACAAATGTCTAAAGCTACTCCAAGAGGTGCCACTGCAAAATTTGCCGCCGCCGGTAAACCGCTACCTAAAAAAGACCTCGGACTAATGATGATGTCTTATGGTAATGTCTATATAGCTCAGATTGCATTAGGGGCAAGTCATAACCAAACTGTAAAGGCTATGGTTGAAGCTGAGAAATATGATGGACCTTCGCTAATTATTGCTTACAGTCATTGTATTGCTCACGGCATAGATATGTCTCATGGCTTGACAAATGAAGACAATGCAGTTAAATCAGGTCACTGGCTGTTATATCGCTATAATCCTGCTTTACTCGAACAAGGCAAAAATCCTCTTCAATTGGATTGTAAGGAACCTTCAATTACATTTGAAGATTATGCCGGTGTTGAAACCAGATTTAGATCCCTCAAAGTTAAAGACAAAGATAGATATGAGTCTTTAATAAAATTGGGACAACAGGATTGTGACCG
>QNAD01000150.1 GCA_003641345.1 Candidatus Zixiibacteriota bacterium
GGCGGCGGTTTTTCATATGATACTTTTTTCGGACTAAGAGGAAACTCATATTTTGTATTTTCTGATTATCTTGGCAATCATCAAATATATATAGCTACTGATTTAGTTAATACGATTGACCAATCTAATATTCAGATTTTTTACTCTAACAACAAGAATAGAACCAGATTTGGTTTTGGCGTGTTTCATACTAAGAATTTTTATATTGAGACTGTTAACAATAATGATCATCTTTTCTCGGATAGATTTTATGGTTTCCAGTTTTTTGCCAGTCGTCCTTATTCAATTTTCTCAAGACTTGATTTTTCTGTAACTCAATCATTTATAGATAGAGAGTATTATGATTTTGATGACCCTCGCGAAGATAAAAATTCAAAGGTTGCAATAGGTAATCTTTCTTATGTTACAGATAATATTATTTGGGGTATAACCGGTCCGGTAAACGGGCGTCGTGCAAAATTATCTTTAAGCGAAGGTATTGATTTGTTTGATTCTCAGGATACTGTTGATGTTCAATATACTTCGATAGAATTTGATTATCGCAAGTATTGGCATTTTGATAAAACCTATTCGATGGCTCTTCGCATTTCCGGCGGTGCTTCTCTTGGTAAGACGCCGAAGCTTTATTTTTTGGGTGGAACAACAAATTGGATAGGTGACCGAACTTTGGATGCCAAAGTTTATGAAGTTGAGAATTTATATTTCGCCGATGTTATTACACCATTAAGAGGTTTGGATAACTACGGTATTAATGGCACGAGATATGGGCTAATAAATTGGGAATTCCGTTTTCCTATGATTGATTATTTTGCGATGCGATTTCCACTTCCATTAGTAATCAGCCGTGTTCAGGGAGCGATATTTACTGATATTGGAACTGCGTGGTATTATGATGACTTCAAGGGTGGTTCGTCAGAAGGAGGAAATCACCTTCAAGATATCAAGACCGGATTTGGGTTTGGTATGCGGGCTAATTTAGGGTTTTTATTGTTAAGGTATGATTTAGCCTGGTTAACGGATTTTAATTATGTATCCGATAAACCGTCATATTATTTTTCTTTGGGTGCAGATTTTTAAGAGAAACAATTATATGTAAAAAAAATGGCTCGCGAAGGCGAGCCGTTTTTTTATTGAGATAATAAATATTATCTTTTTTTCTTATGCACTGAGCAGTATTTACTTCTGCCATCGGTGAAGCGTTTACATGCTTTACCGGCTTTTGTTTTAGCAGCACATCTTGTTTTCTTTTTAGCTACTTTTTTCTTGGCTGTTTTTCTCTTAGCCACTTTCTTTTTGGCTACCTTTTTCTTGGCAACTTTTCTCTTAGCTGTTTTCTTTTTAGCTACCTTTTTCTTGGCAACTTTTCTCTTAGCGGGTTTTCTCTTGGCTACTTTTTTCTTAGCAACCTTTTTCTTAGCTACTTTTCTTTTAGTAACTTTCTTCTTTGCTGTCTTCTTCTTGGTTGTTTTTTTAGCTTTACGCATCGAACATCCTCCAGTTTTAAGTTTGTTCATTAAAAAAGAAGAAATTTTTTAAAATAAGTCAAGAAAAACATTTAAATATTAAAAAATAATTTGTTACTAATTTTTTATAAGCTTCACATAATTCTCATCATTTTTTTTGTACGTGGTGTACATCCTCGTGTGCAACGTGATACAGGGGCAGACAGGGAATGTCTGCCGCCCACTAAAATTCAAATATTATTCATTCTTTGTATTATTATTATTTTTATCTTCACGTCCGAAATTATTATAGGTGATTGCCATATTTCTTAATTTTTCATCAACAATTGCCATAACAGAATTTTTTGTGAATCTATTATTTGCTATGCGACTACCGGCAGGAATACCAGTTAATATTTCAATGCCCTCATTGATTGTTTTAACGGGATAGATATTAAATTTACCTTTTTTTACGGCATCGATAACATCGGAACGTAAAAACAAATCTTTAGCATTCTGATGAGGGATAATAACACCTTGATTACCAGTTAATCGTTTTGATTTGCATACATCATAAAACCCTTCAACTTTTTCATTTACTCCGCCAATAGGTTGAATCTCACCTTTTTGATTAACTGATCCGGTTACAGCAATACTTTGTTTGATGGGAATATTGGCAATAGATGATAATATGGCATAGATTTCTGTTGATGACGCTGAATCACCGTCAACACCGCTATATGATTGTTCAAAAGTAATTGATGCTGACATCATGAGAGGTTTGTCCTGTGCGAACATATATCTCAGATATCCGCCCAACACAAGAACTCCTTTATTATGAATAGGTCCGGAGAGGTCTGCTTCACGTTCAATATTAATAATTCCTGCCCGACCCAAAGATGTGCTTACAGTAATTCTTACCGGTCGTCCAAAGCTGTAGTTGCCATAGCTATAAACCGAAAGTCCGTTAATTTGTCCTACGGTTTTACCACTAACAGTTACCAGCAGTGTATTCTCATCATAAAGTTCCTGAATTTTATCTTCGACAAGGTTTGTTCTATCTTTTTTTAGTTTAATTGCACAATTCACATCATCTCTGGATACAAATTTGGATTTTCTTTTTAGAGCACAATAGGAAGCTTCACGAACTAAGTCAGAAATATGAGTGAATTTTGTTGTGAGTTTATCACGGCTACCAGCCATCTTCATTCCATATTCAATAACAGCCTGTAATCCGGAAATATCAAACGAGTTTAAGTTTTCTTCATCAATTACTTTTCGTATGAATTCAAGATAACTATTGAAATGAGTTTTAGATGCTTTCATGACATGGTCAAATTCAGCTTTAATCTTAAATATCTTTTTAAAATCCTCATCGAGTTGCCATAGCAGACCGTAAGTACGAGCATCGCCTTTTATAACAACCTTGATATCCAAAGGGATAGGTTCCGGTTTGATACTTGATCCTGCAAGCATACCAAGTGGATCATATCCGGTCATTTCCAACTCGCCATTTATTAAGGTTCTTTTGAGTTGAGTCCAGACTCCCTGTTCAGTGAGCAAATCCATAGCATTAACGACTAAAAAGCCCCCAGCCGCTTTAACAATTGATCCTGAAAAAATTCTGGTAAAATCAGTACGCCAATAACCAAACCGATCAACCACTCTTTCTATTGAACCAAACATTTTACTATAATTAGGTGATTTCTCAATTATAATAGGAGTGTTAGTAGTCTCCGAATTGTCTAATATTAGATTAACGCCGAATTCTTCAAACGGTTCTCTTTTTCTAAAAGGCGGCGGTTCTTCTTCGCCTCGTCTTGGTTGAGCTTCTTTAAATCGATCCAAATCTTCAAGCAAAGCAGTTTGTGCATCGTCAAGATATTGCATCACCTTTTCTGTGGGGAATCTTTTTTTAAGCAAATTGATTTTATCAGTAATCAATGGAGCAACCATTGAATAATTCAATTTCTCAATTGCGTCTTCAAGTTTAGTAGCCAACTTTTTTGACTCTACTGTTGTTACATCAAAATCTCTTCGTAAGCTATCCCACTTACGTCTTAGTTCATCTAATTTAGTGGCAGGAAATTTATTTTCTTCGACCATATCTTCAAGAGCATCAAAAGAAATTGGTTCGTTTTCATGTAATGGTTGAATTTCGTTTCTGACGCCCATTCCTGCCTGGATTTGAACCATAACAAACCCATCTTCGTTTAGCTTATCTTCGAATTTTTTGATCAATTCTTTCTGACGACTTTCAAATTCACGTGTAATACGACTGCGACGATCTTTATAATCTTCAGACATGAAAATTTTTGGGATAATTTTTCTAATAGACGATATCAAATAATTCATATCTTTTTTGAATTTTGACCCGTTGCCTGCGTCAAATACAAGAAGTTGTGGATTGTCTGTATTTTTGAAATTATTCACATAGCAATAATCAACTAATTTGGGTTTATCATAGTCAAGTTGTTCTAAGAGTCTTTTAATTGTAGATGTTCTTCCGGTTCCGCTTGGTCCGGTTACGAATATATTGTAACCACGACTTTTTACACTTAAGCCGATTTTGATTGATTCAATAGCTCTATTTTGTCCGATTATCTCACAACAAGGTTTTAAATCATCGGAAGTTTTAATGCCTTTTGGTTTGTAATCAATTTGGTATAATAATTCTTTATAATTCAGCCCTTTAATTTTCTTGGTTTTTCCTTTAGTTGTTGGCATTTTATCCTCCATTATGTTTTTAATTTTTTTAAATATAAAAAAGCTTAATTTCATAAGCAAAATTGAAATAATTATGCTGAGCTTTATTTTTTACTTAAAATAACACGATAAATACTATCCTCTTAAATTATTGATGATTTAGCCTAAATTGTTGTAGTGCATCAGGCAACATATTTTCTAAGAAACCGAAATCTGATTTTTATAAAAAAAATAAAAAAAAGTTGAGAAAAGTGATATTTAGTAAGCTGTTTTGATGCTTGAGATTACAAGGGCATGATCTTGCATCTTGTTGCTGTGATGCGATTTATGTTGACTTGACAGGAATAAAAAATTTGATATAATCATCATGTTGCTTTTTTAGCATTACGTATTGAACAGGCGGTATCGTCTAGTGGTTAGGACCGGTGGTTCTCATCCATCAAACAGGGGTTCGATTCCCCTTACCGCTAATGATCAAAAAGTGGTTGTTGGCTGTGGTTGTCCGCAGCCACTTTTTTTTGGGTAATAATTGAATTTTCCATAAAAAAAGCTCCTCAGGTTGAGGAGCTTTTTTTGAATAAGACTTATTTTGAATAAATAGGTTCAGTTTACTTCATCAGGGTCATTTTCTTGACCAGTTTGTTATCGCCGGCAACAAGACGGTAAAGGTAAACGCCAGATGCAACTTTTTGTCCGTCATCTGAGTTACCATCCCATTCGATAGTATGATTGCCGCCTGGCATAACCTTATCAACGAGGGAACGAACTATTTGACCATTGATATTGATAATATCGATAGAAACATGTTCAGATTTAGCAATTGAGTAATCAATTGATGTTGATGGGTTAAATGGATTAGGATAGTTTTGTGAAAGGGAATAACCGTCGGGCAGGTCTTTCATTTCTTTAGCGACATCTTCGTCGTTAGAGTCTTCTTGAACTGTTTCCAGACCATCGTCGGTACTGCTGTAAGTGATTTTAACAACTTTGGTGCCATCTTCTGTTTCTGTTATTTCAACATTAAGTCCTTTATCGCGCAAGTCCTGGATTTCATCATCGGTTAAATCCTGGAAGTTAATATTTTCTAATCCGGGTATATTAGAATTGATACTTTCATCATCACCAGTAATATTTGCTTTAATGATTTTTATATTGTTGTCTTCGCTAATCCATTGGTTATTATCGGCAGAAGTACCTGAATCAATTTTAATACATTTGACTATCATACCTTCACCATTTTCACCTGAGAAGAAGTTAGTATCGCATCCAGCAGTCCATTCGAAATCACCTTCGCCAAACTCAATATTACTGTCAATAACGATACATTCTTTAGTGACAAATATCATTTCGCCATTAAGGCTGTCACCGATACATTCGACAACAAAAGTCGATGCTTCTTCATCAGA
>QNAD01000151.1 GCA_003641345.1 Candidatus Zixiibacteriota bacterium
AACTTTGATATTACAGCATCTGATATAGAATCAACACCTACTTTTACAACATCGGTACTACCGAGTGGAGCAACATTTACAGATAATGGTAATGGAACAGGAACATTTGACTGGACACCGGATTATTTGCAGTCCGGGACGTACAACGTCACTTATTATGCAACAGATGATTCCATTGCAGTTGATTCTGAGATTGTGACCATAACAGTAATCGAAGCCGGTAACCAATTGCCAGTATTAGCTTCTATTGGTTCACAATCTACCACCGAGAGTGTTAATCTAAACTTTGATATTACAGCCACAGATATAGAAAGCGTTCCAACACTGTCGGCAAGTTCATTACCTACTGGAGCAACATTTACAGATAACGGCAATGGGACAGGAACATTTGACTGGACACCTGATTATTTACAGTCCGGTTCTTATGACATAACGTTTTTTGCTACTGATGACTCATCTGAAGTAGATTTTGAAGTTGTTACAATAACTGTTTTGGAGGCAGGAAACCAGCTTCCCCAGTTTGCTTCTTTGGGAACTCAATCATCAGTTGAAAATACAGTCCTGAATTTTACAATTTCTGCATCTGATCCCGAAGGTGCTATCCCATATTTGAATAACGGAACCTTACCAACTGGTGCATCGTTTGTTGATAACGGCGATGGTACTGGAACATTTGATTGGACACCAAATTATATTCAATCCGGTACATACAATGTTACTTTTTATGCAACGGATGATTCTCTTGCGGTTGACTCTCAGATTGTAATGGTAGATATAGTGGATGCTGGCAACCAAAATCCGATTTTGGCTGGCATTAGTTCTCAGTCTACGACAGAAGGAGTTAGTTTAAGTTTTTCTGTTGCGGCTGTTGACCCTGATTCCACAATTCCGGCATTATCAACTTCCGCTTTACCCAATGTAGCATCATTTGTTGATAACGGTGATGGCACCGGACAATTTGTTTGGTCACCGTTATTTAATCAATCAGGAAATTACAATATTACGTTTTATGCTACCGATGATACTCTTGGAATAGATTCTCAAATAGTATCATTTACGATTATTGAATCCGGCAACCATGCTCCGATACTGGCGGCAATAGGAAATAAATCAGCTAACGAAGGACAGAATCTTAATTTTCAGGTAACAGCCGTGGATCCCGATTCTACAATTCCTGCTTTATCAACAACTTCTCTTCCGATAGGTGCGGCTTTAATCAACAATGGTGATGGAACTCATACATTTGATTGGACGCCCGGATATACACAAGCCGGTTCTTATGAAATTACTTTTTATGCCAATGATGGCGGTGCTAGTGATTCTGAGTCTATCTTTATTAATGTATTTGAAGTTGGCAATCAATCGCCGACACTATTAGCGATAGGTAATCAAAGTACTTCCGAGAATATTATTTTGAATTTTATAGTTAATTCTTCCGATCCAGATAGTACTAATCCGGTTTTGACAACTTCAGCTCTGCCAACCGGTGCGTCATTTACAGATAATAGCGACGGTACAGGTTCATTTAGCTGGACGCCCGGCTTTACTCAATCCGGCACATATAATATAAGTTTTTATGCTTCCGATGGTGTTGCTGTTGATTCAGAGTCAATTGTAATTACTGTTTCCGAAGCCGGAAATCAATCACCGGTACTAGCTTCGATCGGAGCACAGGGAATACCTGAGGGATCGAACTTGAATTTTGCAGTTTCTGCGTCGGATGCCGATGGTACTACACCCACTTTGACAACATCGACTCTTCCGACAGGAGCAACGTTTACTGATAATACAGATGGAACCGGTTTATTTGACTGGACTCCAGATTTTACTCAGAATGGAATTTATAATGTTACTTTTTATGCTTCCGACGGAATTGTAACAGATAGCGAAATAGTTACAATAACCGTAGCAGATCAAGGCAATCAAATTCCAGTATTGACAGCAATTGATGCTCAATCAAGTACCGAAGGAATTTTGTTGAACTTCTCAGTTTCTGCAACCGATGCTGATGGCACTACACCTTCATTTAGTACATCAACTTTACCGACAGGTGCAACTTTTGCAGATAATGGAGATGGCACAGGAGAATTTAATTGGATTCCTGATTTTGTTCAGGCAGGAACGCACGATATTACTTTTTATGCTTCCGATGGCGTAGCTGTTGATAGTGAAATTGTTACTATTACTATTAATGACGCTGGTAATCAGGATCCAACGCTTAGCACGATTGGTTCGCAGGCAACAACCGAAGGCATAATTCTAAGTTTACCTATTACTGCTACTGATCCTGATGGAACTATTCCGGTTTTAAGTAGCTCTGTTCTTCCGGACGGTGCCTCTTTTGTAGATAATGGTGATGGCACAGGTAACTTTGATTGGACACCGGATTTTACTCAGAGTGGAAGTTATTATATAATCTTTTATGCTATCGATGCTTCTTCTGCTGCTGATAGTGAAATTGTTTCTATTACTGTTAATGATGCCGGAAATCAGATGCCAGTATTAGCTTCAATTGATGCTCAAAACGTAACAGAAGGCAACAATCTTAATTTTGCAATTTTGGCGTCTGACCCAGATGGAAGTACTCCGATTCTCAGCAGTTCATCGCTACCTTCGGGTGCATCATTTATTGACAATAATGATGGTACCGGAACATTTGATTGGTCTCCGGGATATATTGAAAGCGGTTCTTATGATATTACTTTCTTTGCTTTCGATGGTGCTTTGACTGATTCTGAAATAGTAACAATTACAGTAGTAGAAGCCGGTAATCAAACTCCTATTTTATCTTCTATTGGACCACGTTCAACTACTGAAGGAATTCAACTCTTGTTTAATATTTCCGCTACTGATTCTGATGCAACTATTCCTGTCTTCTCAGCATTAACACTTCCATCCGGTGCAACGTTTGTAGACAATGGCGATGGTACAGGAACTTTTGACTGGACTCCTGATTTTGTTCAGACCGGAACATATGGAGTTACCTTTATAGCATCAGACGGTATTGCGGCTGACTCAGAACTGGTAACTATAACTGTTAGTGAAGCTGGTAACCAAAACCCAATATTAATTTCAATTGGTTCACAATCAGTAACTGAAAATATTAGTCTATCGTTTAATATTTCCGCAACAGATCCAGAAGGAACAATTCCAAATTTTACAACTTCAGCCTTACCTTTAGGAGCATCATTTATAGATAATGGTGATGGTACCGGATCGTTTGATTGGACACCTGACTATACTCAATCCGGAAGCTACAATATTACTTTTTATGCTTCCGATGGCTTAGCTGAGGACAGTGAAATTGTTGCGATAACCGTTATCGAAGCTGGTAACCAAATACCGGTATTAGTTACGATAGGAACTCAAACAACAACAGAAAATATTCAATTATTATTTGGAATATCAGCGAGTGATGTCGATGGAACTATACCGGTTCTTTCAACATCAATTCTTCCAAGTGGTGCAAGTTTCTCAGATAACTCAGATGGCACAGGTCAATTTGACTGGATCCCAAGCTTTGTTCAGTCCGGTTCTTATAATGTCACTTTTTATGCTGATGATGGTATTGATATTGATAGTGAGATTGTAATTATTACTGTCAATGAAGCCGGTAATCAAGCACCGGTTCTGTCAACAATAGGTGCTCAGGCAGTTACCGAAGGAAACAATCTTAACTTTGGAATCTTTGCTTCAGATCTTGATGAGACAATTCCATTATTAAGCACTTCTTCGTTACCAACGGGTGCAATTTTTACAAATAACTTAGACGGTACCGGTACTTTTGACTGGTCACCGGATTATACTCAAAGCGGCATATATAATATTACTTTCTATGCTGATGACGGTTTTGAGGTAGATTCAGAAATTGTTGCTATTTCTGTTGCTGATGCCGGTAATCAGCCACCGGTTCTGGTTTCAATAGGTCCTAAAAGCACAAATGAAAATGTTTTGCTATCATTCTCAGTTTCAGCAACTGATTTAGACGGCACTCTTCCGGCACTGACAACATCAACCCTACCGACCGGTGCAACTTTTGTAGATAACTCAGATGGTTCAGGAAATTTCAATTGGATACCGAGCTTTACCCAGTCCGGAACATACAATATTACTTTTTATGCTGGTGACGGTATAGTTTTGGATAGTGAAGTTGTTTTAATAACAGTCAATGAAGAAGGTAATCAATCACCGGTATTGACGGCTATTGGAGCACAAACTACTACTGAAGGAATAAATTTAAACTTCAATATGTCTGCTACTGATCCTGACTTAACAACTCCGACTTTTTCAAGCAGTATTCTTCCTGTTGGTGCCACATTAATAGATAACCTTGATGGGTCTGCTTCGTTTGATTGGACGCCGGCATACGTACAAGACGGAAGCTATGATATAACCTTTTATGCTTCCGATGGTTTAGCAATAGACAGCGAAATAGTAACTATTACCGTCAACGAAGCCGGTAATCAGAATCCTAATTTGGCGACTATCGGCACGCAGTCTGTAAATGAAAATAATAATCTTAACTTTACTGTTTCAGCGATAGATGCTGATAGCACTATATCAATTCTTACAACATCAACTCTGCCGAGCGGTGCATCATTTGTTGACAATGGCGATGGCACCGGTATTTTCAACTGGACTCCGGCTTTCACTCAGAGTGGAACATACAATGTTACTTTCTATGCTGACGATGGTTTAGCTACTGATAGTGAAGTAGTAACTATTACAGTTAATGATGCTGGTAATCAAGCACCGGTTCTGTCAGCGATAGGTGCTAAGAGTATTATTGAAGGTTTAAACCTTAATTTTGATATATCAGCTGTTGACCCGGATGGTATTATTCCTTCGCTGTCAACTTCCACCTTACCGAGCGGCGCAACTTTTGTAAACAATGGTGACGGTACCGGTACTTTTGATTGGGCACCTGCCTTTACCCAGTCTGGAACATATAATGTTACTTTCTACGCTTCTGATGGTGTTGCTATTGATAGTGAAATAGTATCAATTACTGTTAACGAAGCAGGGAATCAGTTGCCTGTATTGGCTACTATAGGTGCTCAAAATACAACAGAAGGTTTACTGCTTAATTTTTCTATCTCTTCATCTGATCCGGATGGTATCAATCCATCTTTAAGCAGTTCAACTTTACCGACCGGTGCAACTTTTGTTGATAACGGTGATGGTACGGGAATTTTCAATTGGACCCCAGACTTTGTTCAAAGTGGTGTTTACAACATTACTTTCTATGCTTCCGATGGAGCCGCGGTTGACAGCGAAACTGTTGCGATTACGGTTAACGAAGCTGGTAATCAGACACCGGTATTAGCTACAATCGGTTCTCAGGGAGGCACTGAAGGAATATTAATTAACTTTGGTCTTACGGCTACCGATGCTGATAATTCTACGCCTATTTTAAGCAGTTCAACTTTACCAACCGGTGCAACTTTTATTGATAATGGTGACGGCTCTGGAACATTTGAATGGATGCCTGATTTTA
>QNAD01000152.1 GCA_003641345.1 Candidatus Zixiibacteriota bacterium
TCCGGTTATAAATCACAACCGGAATCAATACCATTTCAGGTAAAAACTGTTGAAAATGGTGATTTTGTAGATAATATTAATTTTATTTTAACCGCCGATAATTAAAAAACATTCTATCACAAGAACATTACATTTACAAATATATCTTATAAAATAACCCTCTAAAATCTTTTTTTATAAAAATGGCAATAAGGCATACCACCATTATTTTTATAATAATCTTGATGATAATCTTCTGCAATCCAGAATTTTTCCGCTTTTTCAAGCTCAGTTACAACTTCAAATCCTTTATCGTAAAGTAATTTGATTAACTTCCCTGATATTTCTTTCTGTTTCTCATTCGTATAATAAATAGCTGAACGATATTGCTCCCCAATATCCGGACCCTGCCTGTTTTCCTGAGTTGGATTATGTGTTTCAAAAAAAAGTTTTGCTAATGTCTCAAAATTAGTTTCTGAATTATCGAAAACAACTTCCAATGCTTCCGCATGACCGGTTGCACCTGAACAGACTTCATTATATGTAGGGTTATCTTTATAACCGCCCATATAACCGACCTGAGTTGAAATAACCCCTTGAGTACTTTGGAAAAAGTACTCCATGCCCCAAAAACAACCACCAGCAAAATAGGCTGTTTCTGTTTTGGGTTGCGTTTTATCCGGAATAAAATCAAGCGAGATTGAATTTACACAATGTCTTTTTTTATTCAAACGATGGGATTTCCAACTCCCTCACCGCCGGTTCAACTTCTTCCGGATTAGCATATTTGGAATTAGTCAATCTTGAGACTTTAACTCTGATTGAATTTATAACTAAAAATGAAGCTGGTAAAATCAATAACAAAATCATAGTCCCAAATATCAATCCGTATGCAACCGCAATTGCCATAGGAATCAAAAATTGTGCCTGACGACTGGTTTCCAAAATCAGAGGAGCCAATCCCAAGGCAGTTGTTATTGTTGTTAGTAAGATAGGCCTCAAGCGAGCAATGCTGGCATTATAGACCGCATCGAAAACTTTCTGCCCTTCTTTAAGATATCTATTAATTTGATCGACAAGAACGATACTGTCATTTATTATAATTCCTGATAGCGCAATAATACCAAACATTGACAATACATTAATTTGCAACCCATGAATACCATGTCCCCATACCGCCCCTATAATACCAATTGGTATCATGGAAAATATCAAAGTTGCCTGGAAGTATGACCTGAACACCAAAACAACTAAAATAAACATAGTAATCAATGCCAATGGGAAGGCAATTTTCATAGAACTTTGAATTTTTTCTTTGTCGCGAGATTGACCTTCAAATGATACTGTAACACCTTCCACCTGACCTAAAATTCTTGGAATTACATTTTGTTCAATATCTTGCATTATCGGCGGTAGATCATCATCCATACTTGCCTGATTTGCCTCTACTTTTATTTCCTGCATCCTATCAAGATGATTGATAGCTGATATACCTCTTTCAATTTCATAAGTAGCCAGTTCTGAGAACGGATACTCGCCGCCATCGGGTGTACGGATTCTCATTTTATCCAGAGAAACCAAATGTTTTCTGTCATTTTCATTGTATCTGACCCATATACGAATTTCATCCCGTCCTCTTTGGATCCGTTGAATCTCTTCACCAAAAAAACCCTGCCTGACTTGACGAGCAACATCCTGCAATGTCAATCCCAGAGCATAGGCTTTAGGAAACAATTTTATATCTAATTCTTTTCTCCCTTTTTGGTCATTATCAGTAACATCTTTTAATGTTTCAAAATTCTTTAATTCATCAATCAACAAATGTCTGGCTTTATCTAATTGAGAATAATCACTACCCAGTAAGCTGATAGAAATAGCTTTTCCAAAATGACCTGTAGCACCATAAGCAATATTTTCCACACCGGAGATATCCCCAACTTTATCTCTAATTTTATTACCAATCAGATAACTATCCATATTCCTGATTTCGCCATCCATGAGTTGGACAATAAGCTGCCCTGTGTGAGAACCCTGACCACCAAATGAAGAACTTCCAACGTTGCGGTTGATACCAATAATAACATCCTCACCTTTAAAGCGATTCTCTTTTAATTCTTCGTTAACTTCCCAAACTTTTGATTCAATAAGCCTTAACGCTTCATTTGTGTCCTTTTCCTGACGACCTGCAACCATTGAAATATTGATAGGAATTGTATCACTATCTATAAACGGGAAAAAAGTCAATCCGATAAAGCCGCCACCAATAATACCTATCGTGAAAAGAAATAAAGCAACAGGGACCATAACTGTAATCCACTTTTGCTTGAGAGATACTTTTAGAATTGGAGCATAAATATTATGAGTAAGATATTTAATATAATTTTCTATATTCTTCCTAATAGGGGCTATTTCTTTCTTGGGTCGCAAACCTTTTGAATGTGCTAGATGGGATGGTAAAATAACAAACGCTTCCACTAATGAAAAAATAAGCGAGGCAATAACGACTAATGCCATCTGCCAGAAAATTTTTCCCATCATACCATCAAGAAAGAAAAAAGGTATAAAAGCAATAACAGTTGTCATAACAGAAGTCGTCACCGGTGCTAAAACCTGCTTGGTGCCGTCAATTGCAGCTCGATAAGGAGACTTACCACTTTCATAATGGGCAAAGATATTTTCCCCGACCACAATGGCATCATCAACCAAAATACCTACCACTATAATCATTCCGAAAAGTGAAATTGCATTTATTGTTATGGGCCAAAGATTAGCTACAATAAACATCCCTGCAAAGGCAAATGGGATCGATATAGCCACCCAAAATGATAACCTGAGATTAAGGAAAAAACCAAGAGCAACAAGAATCAGGAGCAATCCGATTATCCCGTTTTTTACCATAAGCTCAAGTCTTTGGCGAAGCGGAATAGTCCTATCATCAAATACAATTGCTTTCACTTTATCATTTTCTTGATTAAACTGGGCTATTATTTCTTTTGTAAGTTTGGCAATTGCTAATATATCTTCACTCTCAGCTTGATCTATATTTAAAATAAGAGCCGCTTTATCATTGTAATATTGCTTATCAGGTATGTCTTCCCATTGTTCTTTAATGTCTGCAATTTCCCCTAAAGGAATGATGGCACCGTTATCGTCAGTCCGCAAAGGAATATCCAACAGTTCCCGAGCATAATAATCTCTTCCCCAAACTCTTATAAGTATTTCTTCATCTTCGGTCTCAATCTTTCCACCTGATAGATTGATATTAGCTTTTTTAACAGCTTGTGATATTTCATCAAAAGAAATTCCATAACGACGCATATTTGCTTCGGAGACTTCAATAGAAAATTCAAGTTCTGGTAACCCAACGATATCAACCAAAGAAATTTCCGGCATAGCTAATAATCTATCACGAATTTGCTCAGCTATATATTTCAAATTGTAAAGGTCAGTTTCACCATAAACTACTATTGATAACGATCTGCTTCTAAATCTTTGTGAAAAAATAACCGGCTCTTCGGCATCTTCCGGAAAAGAATTGATTCTATCGATTGCGTTTTTCACATCCGTGGTTACAATATTTATATCATAACCTTTTATTATTTCTATAGTAAGCGAACCAATGTTTTCTTTTGAAATAGACGTAATTCGGTCAACCCCATTAATCCCATCCAGACTTTCTTCAATTTTTAATACAACACCTTCGGCAACTTCATCAGGAGATGCACCAGGATAAGGGATTTGAACCATTATCATATCCGGTTTAACTTCGGGAAAAAATGAGTATCGCATCTGGAGCAATGATATTATACCGAACATAATAACACTGAACATCAACACCGATACCCAAACCGGATATTTTATAAAAAACTCAACCACTTTACGCATTACATGCTCCGTTCACTTCGAGTATTAATCGAAGGAATTGCCGGCATCCCTGATGCAACACCTTGAAGAAGCTCAACCACCACCGTATCCCCGTCATTTAAGCCGTTATCAATATATGCATAACTGTTTTCATAACGGGCAATATTAACTTTTCTAAATTCAAGTTTTCCATTATCAATCAAATAAACATAAGATTCATTATAGACAGCTTTGCGAGGAATAGCATAGGCAGATTCAATGATTTTACCCGGTATCTCCGCATCGACAAAAAGACCCTCAGGGATCATTGATTTGAAATTATCATCTAATGAAATATAAATTGTTAAAGTTTGGGTTCTGCTGTCAATGGCACTTCCGATACGTTCTAATTTACCTGACCACTTATTTGCAAACTCTTTATTATTTAGAGTGATTATCTTTTCATTATTAATCCAGTTAACATCGTCAATAGAGACTGAAACTTCGACTTCGTAATCTTCGAGATTTACAACATTCCCGATTATATTCCCCATTCTAACATTGGAACCTTCACGTTTATTACATCGCAAAATGGAACCATCAAAAAGGGCATAGAAATAATGTTTTTCCAGCTCAATTTCCAAATCTTTAATTCCAAAATATATCTGATAAACTTTGAAACGTGATAAAAACAGTTTCACTTTTTCGTTATTTGTTTCTGGCAATCTATCAAGATTTTTATCAAATTTGATATTTTTGAAGAATTCCTCCCAGATTGTATAATCATCAGGATATTCCTGTTTGATTTCCGGAAGCATCTGAGCCAAAGCAGACATAAGCTCACTTTTTTGGCTGTTTATCTTTAGTTTGATTTGTCTATCATCAATCTTAATCAATAAATCCCCTCTATTAAAAGATAAACCGGGCTTGAAATCACTATCGCCGCTTATTAAAGTTCCATTAACTTCGCTAACCAAATCGATCGGCTGTGATGATTTAACTTTCCCATAACCGGATACCAAAGTTTCAATATTGGTTAATTGAACAACTTCCGTAGTCACAATTTTAGGTTTTACATGGACCTCTCTTTTGGCAGGAGCCTCTTTCATAGAAAAAAGAACAAACATGGAAATAGCGCCAATGGCTACTATAATAATTGGGATAATTATCTTAGTACTTTTATTCATTCAAACCTCATATAAAAAATTTCAATAATCATATCTTAAACAACTATGACAATTTAATACTAATCTAAGATTAATAAACAATAAATTTATTCTCTTATAATACAGAGATAACAATAATATTCTAAAATCCGTATAATCCTACTCTGTTATAATAATTTTAATTCAATTATAACAAGGCAAGCCTCTTCGAGGTTTGCCCTACAAAGACTGAGCAGAAGTCGAAATATGTTCAAATTACATAACTTATTCAACTCTCCTGTCCACCAAAACGACAATAAAAATAACTATTGGCATATCCCACTTGCTTCGAAGTAAGGGCATTTAGGGGGACCTGTCGGAAAATGTCATAACTGTATGGGATATAACGTATATCCCCTTTATATCTCAAAATAGTTACTCAACTAATAGACTATTTCATCCGATATCTACTCCATAGAAAAGATTTGTCAA
>QNAD01000153.1 GCA_003641345.1 Candidatus Zixiibacteriota bacterium
CAATGAATCGAGCGGACTTCCATAATAGTCATTAGGAAACGGTAATCTAAAATTCTGCCCCATGCCAAGAATTACCAGAGCATAATAAGGCTTGTAACCCAAGAAACAATAATCGACGCCATTAACAATTTCTCGTCCTTTGAACTCTACATCATTGTAAGCTCTGTCAAGTAGCAAGGAATCCGAAATATCACGAATAGCCTGATCTGCCATACCGGGACCGTTTTGAGACAGCGAGGTGAAAATAACTTTTACATTTTTTCGCCAACAATGCTCAACAACTGCATAAGTCATAGGATGCAATTCAGCCATATTATTCGGGTCATAATCAATAGCTATTAAAACTATTGACCCAGGTTCAAGATCATCGATAAAATCATATATCTTTTGTGATTCTGGTTCAACCATTATAGGAACATCAAATGGTACTACATACGCAAAAACACATACAATAATTAAAAACAGGAAGACCCAACGACGATCTAACTTCATCAATTTTTCAAATACATTCATATTGTCCTCCTTACCCCTTCCCCATATAGCCGCGTTCAATACCCAAAATAATTTTCAGGGCGGTAGCAACAATTCCAAGTCCAATTCCAATTACAATTGCTCGCTGAGCAGCCAAATTAGGTACATTCATTAACCAATTGGATAATTTAGCTCCATAGTCACCATAAATTACAGGTACCCATGGATTAAATCTCATCATCACAATCAGTGCAGCAACCAAAAGAAGCGTAGCTAATAAGTTCCTGGCTCTAAATGCACGATATGCCGCCGATGCGATAAAGAACGCCAACAAAGCAAACATAGTTGATAATACAGGAATTAAAATATGGTCGAAGAATGATCGGAACATCGGATTCTGAACACCTTCGGCTGAACTAAAATGAAAACTCCAACTATTATCAAAGATTGAAATTAATACTGACAACAAAATGAATAAAACGGATAATCCAGCAAAAGTAGTTCTTTTACCGGTAGAAATCATTGTGTGAATAACCATTCCAATTGCTAACAATGCACAAACCACAAAAGGAATATAGAACCCCCATGATTCACCATTGAAAGCAGTAAAACCAAAAATTATCTCACCAAATAACCCAAAAAGAATCAAATAAGAATAAACATAGTTTTCTTTTTTATTCTTTATCTTATCCATCGAAACTCGTAATAATGACCAAATTCCCAGAGCAAGGGCAAAGATACCGATGATAATAATCCAGTCAAGAAGGAATTCGTAAACCCATTCGGAAGTTTCATGAGGAATAAAATATTGGAAAATCATGAAAGCTCCGAAAATAAATACTAAAGCAAATGGTATTTGTCTTTTCATGCCGTTACCTCCTAATTCATAACTTGGAAAAGGTCGGTGAAATAAGTCCAACCAAGGTTAGCGGCTATCAAACCTGTAATGCCAAGAATAACTATCGCCGCTTTAGCCCAATCCTGAGCTTTAAGCGATCCAAGCAATACCGGTTCACGTCCTAAATATGCCGATGCGGCATAAAGTTCTTCACCAATCAAAGTGTAATCACATGCAACTATAAAAAATGGAATCTGAGCAATTTCATCAGTACCTGCAATCTGAATAGAACCAGCAACTGCACCGGTTTCTGCAAGTAGAAGTGATTCGGCAAAGAATTTACCCATATAAACATTTGTAGCCGGCAATTCTCTTAACATAGTTCCATTAACAGCGGCAACATATGCAAACTGGGATTGAGTTACGAAATGGACAGTATCTTCTTTAAAATCATCCGGACGACCGGCATCAATATAAGCTGACTTAACAACTTCCTGTGCTACTGTCATAACGATAGGATCATAAGTAGGGACAATCAATGCTGTTTGGTACTCAGCAACTTTTTTAGCAACTCTTCCTAAAATTGTAAAAGATGCAATGGTTGCAACATCGGATGCTGTCCCCAAACCTAATACATAAAGAATTGGTTTTCCCATTTCTGTTGCACGGCCGATAGCATCATCGACAGCTTCAATTCCAGCTAAAGGTCTAACATATAAATCAGCACCCTTTTTAGCTTTTTGCACAAAATATATTGTCATAAAACAAAAGAATAATACTGCTGCAAAAATCGGAATACGACCAGTATTGAACAACTGTCCATAAGAATGAACCGGACCAAATATTTCCGAACCTGTTCTAATTTCATCATCACTGGTCACAGCGAAAACCTGATAATAGAAATCACAATAATCCGGAAGATAGTCAAAAGCTTCACGTTTTTTGCTTCCTTTATCGACAAAATTAGTATCACCGGAAGGTGACACACCAACGCTTTTCCAAATGCCATTATTAGGATATTGTCCGTATGCATCTGAATAACGTGACAATAATCCTGCATATTCATCACGAAGCCGATTTCTTCTCTCTTTAATTTCTCCTGTCGGATCACCTATATCTAATTCCTGTTCGGCATTTGCAAGTTCTGAACGTACTTGCTCAACCGTATCTCTCATAAGCGGTACCCAACGGAATATTTCATAAAACATAACAGTACCGGCTCCCTGTCCATCATCAGGGGATGCTTCCCAAGTCAATGTGACAGAATGACCGTTGTCATTGTCGGTATCTGTTGCTGTCAACATTGATATCGGTGCCGGAGGCGGCATTTGTTCAGTAGTGTCCGCTTCCGGTACAACTTCTGTACCTTCCTGAGCACTAACCGATATCGTCGCTAATAATAGCAGACAAATAAAGATTACCGTTTTTAATTTCATACAGTTCTTCCAATTTAAAACATTATATAAATTAACTTATTATTTCCAACCAATCCTTGAAAAGAAAAGTGATTCTTCCAACCAACAGAGAAATACGCCCCATAACAGTATAGCCGAACGAAGCACCAAAGGTAATCATCAGAATCCAAATTCCAACCCTTGATGCCTTTCCAAAAGCTCCGGTATGCTCTTTTGAAAAGAAGAAATAGATAAGACCGCAAAAAACTCCTATAAATATTACCCAGTTAGCTAATATTAACACCAGTTGTCCTGATGCATCTAAACTTAAATTACTTAAAAAATCCCCGAATCCAGTCCAGTTATTTCCCAAAAGAGGAACAAATGTTGACGAAACCTGCTGTATAAAATCTGATTGTAAATATCGAACAAAATTCAATCCGGCAGTAGTACCAACAATCAACGCCAACGGCCAACGGGAAATCCATCCATAATTACTGGATAATCTCATTATTAACATAACACCGAATATAATAGGAAAGATAAAGACGACATTCATTATATCAATACCTAAAACATTTCCCCAATCACCCCCTATATATGGAACCTTAAAAGCATTTGATAAACCCTCAGATATTCTTGGAATCAAATTCCCAACGATTGTTGACCAAAACCCAAGACACATCCAAAAAGCCGCAGAAATGCCAACAAACAAATGCTCGGCAAATTTATAAAAAGGATTATCTTTATATAGGAATGATAAAACTGATAAAGTTAAAAAAGCAGCAATAGTAACCAAAAAACCACGTAAAATATAATTGCTCTCTGCAGTAGCACTTACAGCATTGGCTTTTAGCACCCAGCTTAAAATAAACAGCCCCATAACTACTGCCGTAACAATTATTGCTGTTTTTTTCATTTAGCACCACCCTTGCGACGAGATCTAAAGAAAATCACATTACCAATAATTATAAAGCACATGATAACCATGTGGGCTAAAGTCTGTGGTCCCATCATACGAAGCCCGGGAGTATCCATATTTTCAAATTTGGAATAATTCTTTACAAATTCAGACTCATACTCTGCGGCACCTTTGACGCCACCCAAGATACCTACAACTTGTTTAGGATAATATGGATATAACTGTGGAGCAACTACCGCCGCAACACCTACACCCATTGGAATATTACCAGGATCCCCGACAAACAGAACCCATTCTTTAGGACCGGGTTTACCTCCGCCAATAGACACTATCATGTCAAGATCTTTACAAGATTTTAAATTGTAAAAAAGTGGGATTGAGTCAAGCGGGACAGAATTGACATCTGTCGGAAACATCTGGCGAAAGTCTGCAACGATAACATTTAGAACACCTTCGTTACCTGCTTTATATCCAATATTTACATAATCAACAAATTCTTCTTTTTCCGGAAACTGCGGCAGTACAACAGTCTCCAATGTCTGACTTAGAAGTGCCTGTCCGGTTGCCCAAAGGGACATAAAAATTATTTTGTGGCCTTTTTCCAATGCATGAGCACTTATCGCGTTAGCCATCGGTTGGACTTCGGGAGCCATTGCCGGATCAAAATCAAATGAGATTAAAATTTTGGAACCGGCGGGTAAATTTTCAATTTTATCATAAACCCCTTTTACAACTTCAGTTGCACTTTCCTGAAATGTTATCGGGAATAAAATCGGTGCCGCTACTGCAACAAATATGAAAATAAATATAATTCTTCGGTCAACTTCTTTTGCTTTTATAGAGCGAATCAACAACCACAAAAGCCCACCAAAAATTACTATAAGAGAAATAATAACTCCAATATCAGACAGGGAAATTAAAAGGAAATTATTCATATCTATTTCCCTTCCTCCCCAAGGTAGGTTCGTTCAACGCCAAGTATCAGGCGAAGCGACATAGAAACCACACCCAGTCCAATGCCAATCATAATAGCTCTTTGTCCTGCTAAATTAGCTGAGTTCATTATCCATATAGCTAAATTGGGAATCTGAAAAATTGAAAAACTATCAGGTATCCATCCAGTAAGCATCATTCCAAAAGGAGTACGGCCTAATAGAATTATAAAAGCGGCAATCAATAAAATTGTAGCTTCTTTATTTTTAGCACGGAAAGCACGATATGAAGCCGAAGCCACAAAAAATGCCAAAAGAGAATACATTGTTGATTGCAACGGGTTTATTACATAGTTAAATATTTCCTGAAACCATGAACCTTCGGCAGTAACCGATGCAGCTATACCACCGTCATTACCTATCTTAAACAGACCGGCATACAACATCAAAGCAAACCCGCCTAAAGTTACAAGAGAATACATCCAGTCTTGTTTTCTGTCACCAAGCTTACGGACATGCACCCGTATAAGATTACCACCTCCGAGGAAAAAGGCAAACACAGCAATAATATCAAAAAAGAGCGTAAATGTTTTTTCAATGTTTTCAATTGGTGGAATAAACACCGCTATTATAAGCAATACGCCAACAAAAAATGTTATAAATAATGGAATTTCTCGTTTCATCTATTTACTCACAGAAAATATAGTAGTGAAAAAATCATAAATCGAAGTCATAAATGCAATATCCCAGGCAGCACTAAAAGTAGCCGCAATAACACCAATTAAAATCACTATCAATGCTATAGCTTTGCCCACATCCTGCCCCTTTAAAGAACCCATCTGTTTAGGTTCACCAGACAAATACGCAGAGGCGGCAAAAAGCTCTTCTCCAATTAAAGTA
>QNAD01000154.1 GCA_003641345.1 Candidatus Zixiibacteriota bacterium
GCCCCTACAAAAATAGAGATAATAACAATTAATGGCAATGATTTCAAACCAATGAGATAAATCTGTTCGAGAATCAATTTAATAGAACTAAAAATATATCTAAGAGAAATTATATACCTTATGAAAATAACAAACAAACCACCAAGCGTTTGAATAAATTTAAGGCACTGTCTGCCGATTGCATCAATCCCAAAATTCATTTACACCCCCTAAAACGGTATAGAATCCCCATCAACTGGTTCTGCTCCCGGTGGCAATTCTCGATGAACTTTTTCCATGTTTTCAAATCGGGCAAAATCTTTTATAAAGGTTAAATTAGCCAATCCTGTCGGACCGTTACGTTGTTTCGCTATTATCACCTCAGCCTTACCTTCAACTTCGATAAATTTTGGATCAGTTTTTTCCAAATGAGAAAGATAAAACTCTGACCGATAAACAAACATCACTAAATCTGCATCCTGCTCAATAGCACCCGATTCTCTCAAATCTGAAAGTTGCGGTCTTTTTTCACCGGTACGCTGTTCTACCTGACGTGAAAGCTGTGAAATAGCTATAACCGGAATATCCAACTCTTTGGCTAACGCTTTTAAACTTCGGGAAATAGTTGATATCTCCTGCTGACGATTCTCTGCCCTTCCGTGCCCTTGCATAAGTTGTAAGTAATCAACAATAATTAAACCTATACCCTGTTGGGCTTTTAATCTTCTCGCTTTGGCACGCATCTCCAACACGGTCATTGATGGAGTATCATCAACAAAAATTGGAGCTGATTGTAACACATTTCCTGCCCGAGCCATACGAGGCCACTCTTCATCTTTTAGCTTACCGGCACGTACTTTCTGTTGATTCAGTCTTGCCCGACCACATAACATACGGAGGACTAATTGCTGTGACGACATCTCAAGTGAAAAAATACCAACTCCGACCGGATCATTTTCTTTGGTAGATATATTCTCAGCAATATTCATAGCAAGCGATGTTTTACCCATCGAAGGACGTCCGGCAATAATAATCAAATCTCCTCTATTTAACCCAAGAGTCAACTCATCCAAAATTGTGTAGCCTGTTTTAACACCGGTCAACCCACCTTTGCTGACATGCATCTCATCAATCTCTTCCATTGATAAAGTGACAAGATCTTTCATAGGCAGGAACCCTTTTCTTATCCTGCTTTCGGCAATGCCAAAAATCTGTTTTTCAGCATTATCTATAAGTTCATCAACATTATCAACTTCACCATAACAACTTTGATTGATATTATTAGATGTTTTAATCAGTTCATTAAGAAGAGCTTTCTGTAAAACAATTTTAGCGTGATAAGCGACATTAGCCGTTGAAACAGCATATTCTGTTAGTTGAGCAAGATAAACGCGACCGCCAACTTTTTCCAATTCATTGAAATCTTTCAGCTTTTCTGAAAGAGTTATTAAATCGCACGGCTCTGATTTTTCATATAAATCCAAAATAACATTAAAAATTATTTTATGTTTTTTCTCGTAAAAAGCAGCTGGATTTGTTAAAACTTCGATAACCTTATTAATCGCATCGGGGTCTTTTAATATTGCCCCTATTACTTGTTGCTCTGCTTCTTTCGAGTGGGGAGGAATAAATTCCCTAACTTTTTCTTTTGAATTTATATTATATGCCATAATTATAATCTCAACTTAAAAAGAATCATACTTAGCTTTAAGCATTTTCATATCATTCCAAGTATCTCGTTTATACGAGGGAAATCTTAACAGTGCCGCAGGATGATAAGTCAACATAAGCGGTACACTTTCATATTCATGCCATTTACCACGAAGTTTCCCTAATGGGGTTGTCGTACTAAGTAAGGCTTGTCCGGCAACCCGCCCTAAAGCACAAATTATTTTTGGCTTTATTATTGCCACTTGCTCTTTGAGATAAGGGAAACAAAGTTCCATCTCTTCTGGAAGAGGGTCTCTATTATTCGGCGGTCTGCATTTTAAAATATTGGCAATAAAAATATCCTGCCTACTGAATTGTATAGCCGCTAAGATTTTATCTAATAGTTCTCCGGCTCGCCCGACAAACGGCACCCCTTGTTCATCTTCACGCTGACCCGGAGCTTCACCAACAAACATCACATCTGCATTCGGGTTGCCATCTCCATATACAAATTTATTTCTTGTATTACCTAACGGACAAAGCTGACAGTTACAGATAGCTTCTCGGTGAACTTGAATTGAACTATAACTTGACTTTATCATCGACGCATTAAAATTTACTTGTTTGATTGTTTGATGTTCAGAATTATCTATAGCCGAAGAGACCGTTACAACTTGCTTGGATTCTTTAACATCAATAGGACCAATGACAGCCTGCTCCAACCCCATTTCAACTTGATTAGACAGTGCACGCTTCAACATCTCTTTCAGGGAAAGTTTTTTATCCATCTTGTTTATATAAGTTAATCTTTTTTCTAAATCAAGTAAGAGAGTAAACTAATTATCTTATGAGCGAGATCAGCCTTAGACATAAGTTCTGTTTCTACTGGCTTTTTATCTTTAAATAAAATAGTCGCTTGATTTGTATCGGTATTGAAGCCGGTGTTTGTGGACAACTTGTTGATAACAATCATATCAAGTTTTTTCTCTATGAGCTTTTTGTGTCCATTCTTCAGGTGATTGTTTGTTTCCAACGCAAAACCAACAATTATTTGATTTTTCTTTTTGATTTTGGAAACTGCCTTTAGGATATCATCAGTTGGTTTTAGAGAAATTTTTAACAATGAATCTTTTCGTTTAATTTTTTTATTTTCAAATAATTCAGGTCTAAAATCAGCCGGAGCCGCCGCCATTATCAGACAATCATGTTTCTTGATTTGCTCAAGAACCTGTTTATTTAATTCTTTGGTTGTTTCGATTGAAATCAAATTCACAGAATTAGGTGGAGTCACATTTACCGGACCAGAAATTAAAGTTACTTCATATCCTGCTTCAACTGCGGCTTCAACTAGTGCATATCCCATCTTGCCCGATGAATGATTACTTATAAAACGAACTGGATCTATTGGTTCACGGGTAGGTCCGGCAGTTATTAGTATTTTTTTTGAGGAAATTGGTTTTTTAGTTTTTTTTTTAGTTTTTGCAAAAGAAAAGAATTTTTTAATCTCTTCAAATATATCTTCAGGCTCTGCAACTCTTCCTACTCCCCAATGGTGACAAGCCATTTTTCCTTCGGCAGGATCAACAAACAGATATCTGTTTTCTTTGAGAAATTTATAATTTTTTTGAGTAATCGGATTAAGCCACATTTGCGGATTCATCGCCGGAGCAATCATAACCGGCTTGTTAGTAGCACAAATAATCGTAGTCAGCAGATCGTCGGAAACTCCTGAGGCAATCTTACCCAAAAAATTTGCCGTAGCCGGAACCACCACAAATAAATCAGACCACTCAGCCAAATCAATATGACGAGTAGCAATATATTGTTGTTCTGGAAACATTTTTACCGCTACCGGATTTTCCGAAACAGTTTCAAGAGTTAATGGAGTTATGAATTTTGTGGCAGATTCGGTCATGATACACCTTACTTCGGCACCCTCTTTAATCAAAGAACGAACCAAATAAGGAGTTTTATAACAAGCAATTCCCCCAGTCAGAGCTATTATTACTTTCTTCCCTTTTAAAGACATATTTTATCAATTGATTAAATTTGATTGGTCAGCATTAGACTCAAATACCGAAAGCCTGTCAATTTCATCCAAATCTTTAAATATCACTGTAGAAGCAAAAACTTTAACCTGTTCAACATCTATTTGATAACCGGAGAGCAATGAAGCTCTATCAACAATCATTTCAAATTGTTCATTGTCTATTAACGCAAAAGATAACAGCTTAATCAAAAAACCCTGTGCTTCAACAGTAAAATGGTGCCTTTCAGAATCAGTTAAAATTCTAGCTGAAACAGAAAATTCAGGAAATTTGGAGAAATAATTCTCGGGAGCATTTTCATATCTTTCTAAAAGCCAGGAATAAGCCGATGATATTTCTGTTTCCGTATAACCTTTTTCTTGAAGAGAAATTGAAAGCTCATCTATATTAGTAAACTGTTCTCTTTTTTCTCTAAAAAAATCTATTAAATAAACAACTATTTCAAGTATTCTATTTATCATTATCTTTCCTCTACAATGCTTCCGGAACAAGATAATTATGATTTAATTATGAAACAAGAGAATTGTTCGGGAAAATTATAAGTCAGTGAATAACATCGTATTGAAGAAGCATTGTTTCTATCTTTACACCTAAAGAAAATGCTTATAGGCTAATTCTTACCTTAATCTATTTTTTCAGCTTCAATTCAAAAGATTTTGAGCAAGATATTTTACAAAATAATGACTTATTGAATATCAAGACTGAATAAAAAATCAATCTTGATATTCAAAACAATTTAGCTACCAATAAAGCGACAATACCGCTAATGTTTGAAATGGCGGTTGCCTGTAAAGACCATCGCTATATCAAATTTATTAGCCGCTTCAATAACTGCCTCATCACCTTTGGAGCCACCCGGCTGAATAACTGCTGTTACTCCTGCCTCAGCGGCAACTTCCAAACCGTCCGCCATCGGGAAAAATGCATCCGAAGCCATCACCGCCCCTTTGGCTCTATCCCCGGCTCGTTTCACAGCCATAAATCCGGAATCTACCCGCGATGTTTGCCCCATACCGACCCCAACCGTTGCATTTCCCTTAGTCAGAACGATAGCGTTTGATTTAGTATGTTTGACAACTTTCCAGCCAAACATAAGCGATTTTATTTCTGCATCGGTTGGCTTCCGATTTGTAACAACTTTCAAATCCTCAACCGGAACAAGATAATCATCTGCAGTTTGCAAAAGAAAACCACCTGAAATATATTTATAAGTTATCTGGTCTTTCTGGCGACCGTTTAAAATTGCGGGAAGAGCCAAAAGTCTTCTGGATTTCTTTTTCTTTAATAGCTTGAAAGCATCTTCGGTGAACGAAGGCGCCAGCATACATTCCACAAACGGGGTTTCATGAAGAACTTCAGCACACGCCAAATCAACTTCCTTGTTCAATCCGATAATACATCCAAAAGCCGAAAGCGGGTCAGAATCATAAGCATCTTTATAAGCCTTGGCAATTGTACTTCCTGTTGCCGCTCCGCAAGGATTGGCATGTTTTAGAACGCAGGCAAACGGTTCTTCAAAATCCAAAAGCATACCTAAAGCGGCATCCAAATCACCATAATTATTATATGATAATTCTTTACCTGCTAAAATCTCAGCGTTTATAAGCGAAGGTGCTTGATAATTTTCAAGTTTATATACCGATGCATCCTGATGCGGGTTTTCTCCATACCGCAGAGATGATTTTTTCTTCAAATTCAGATTCACAGTTTCATGGAATTGTTCTGTTTCTTCTTTTTTACCCGAAACAAAATACTCAGCAATAGCAGTA
>QNAD01000155.1 GCA_003641345.1 Candidatus Zixiibacteriota bacterium
AAAATTGAAAAAATCGGCGATTCTGAAATAATAAAAGGTAATAATGTTGTTATCGGAGAAAATGTACAATTTACCGGACGAGTTGTTTTGGGGAATGATGTAATCATTGGACCTAATATAAAATTGCATAATTCTATTATCGGTGATAGAACAACAATTGGTGCCAATGCTCAGATTAAAAACTCTGTTCTCTGGGACGGTAATCATATCGGGACTAAATGCCGTTTTAGTCGTTCAATAGTTTGTAGAAACAGTTCGATTGGAAGCAATGTCCAGCTTTTGGACAATGTTATTATTTCTGATGAGTCCTCTATCGGAGATTCTGCAACGGTAAAGGCAAATTGTAAAATCTGGCCCGGGAAAAAAGTTGATTCAGGCGCTACGGTATCTTCGTCTTTGGTCTGGGGGGAAAAATGGAACAGAGAACTGTTTACCAATTCAAAAATTACCGGACTTGCACTTACAGAGATAACTCCCGAAATGGCTGTCAAAGTTGGCGCTGCTTTTGGTGCTTCGCTGGGACAAGGGAATTCGGTAGTTGTTAGCCGGGATGCTTCGGACAATTCACGCTTGTTGAAGCGCGGGCTTATTTCCGGTTTATTGGCGGCAGGCGTTAATGTAAGTGATATTGAGACTCTACCGGTGCCGGTTGTTAGAAACAGTTTAGCTAATGGAAACTATGGAGCCGGAATTTATATCAGACATACTCCTGAAGATTATCGGTTGATTGATATGATATTTTTTGACGGTAACGGTCTTGATATGCCAACCTTAAAACTAAAAAAAATTGAAAGATTATATTTTGCCGAAGATTTTTTACGGGCATCTCTTGATAATATTGGTCATCTTGATGAACCGGGTGGAATTTTAGAACATTATCAAAAACAGTTTATATCTTCAATTGATCAAGATGTTATCAATAATGCCGGTTTTAAGATTGTTATAGATTATTCAAATGGTTCCGCCAGCCAGGTTTTTCCGACTTTGTTTTTCAAAATGGGAATTTCAGCTACGGAATTAAATGCTTCTTTGAATCCAAGAAAATTTTCTACTACGACAGAAGAATTTGGAAAAGCAATTGTTCAAATGTCTTCGATTGTTTCATCATTACCGGCTGATATAGGTTTCGTTCTTAATCCTGCCGCAGAAAAACTGACTATTATCAATGAAGATGGACATCCGATTGATAATGATAATCTATTATTGTTAGTCACAGATTTATATTGCCAGACGCATCCATCAAAAAAAATAGCTGTGCCGGTTTCAGCATCTATGGGAGTTGAGGAGATTGCTGAAAAATACAATGTCGAAGTTGTAAGAATTCCTAATAATCATCTCTCTATGATGGATATTCATCGGCGAGGAGAAGTGGATTTTGTTGGAGGAACGCGCGGTGGTTTTATCTTTCCCGGTTTCCAATTGGGTGCTGATGCAATTTTCACTGTCTTAAAGTTATTGGAAATGCTTGCTAAGACAAAAATTAAGCTAAACGAACTTGAATCAACCCTACAAAAATATTATCGCCGTCAAAAATCAGTTTCCTGTCCCTGGTCTAAAAAGGGGACAGTTATGAGAATGTTAATTCATAATTCGGAAAATAAAAAACGAGAATTAATTGATGGTATCAGAATTTTTGAAAATAATGGTTGGGCATTAATAAGCCCTGATTTAGTTACAGCATCTTTCAATATTTTGGCTGAATCTGATTCTGATAAAAATGCTACTATAATAATGAAAAATTATGTTGAGCTTATAAATTCATATCAGAATGAATAAATAATTTTCTAAATTATTTGTTGGGGCTTTCTGAAATCTCTGAGTTTTTGTTGTCTCTGATTATCAATGCCATCGGTATCAGAACACAATAACCAATAACCAATAATATTGGTGCCATAGTAATTGATCCCTGACCTAATAAAATATAACCAACTGCAATGACAATTACTGAAATTGCAAAAACAATATAGTTCTTGGTGCCAAACGGCCACTGGAATTCAGAATCGCTTTGATTGTTTTTCTTCTTTGTTTCGTTCATAAATTTAAGAAATCATTTCGTTTAATAATGTCAAGTTATTTTACTCTTAATTGAGAGTTCGGTTCCCTTATTTGCATTATTTTTTAAAAATGCAAAAGACCAGAATATCATCATCAAGTATCTAACCTCATCATCATAAAAAGGCACATTATAAAAAGACCCGATAATCAAATAACTGAAAGCCAGTACTGATGCAATAGTATATCCATTTTCATCAATTTTACTTTTTATCCATAACAATCTGAAAATATACAGGTACAATAACAGAATTATAATTCCACCAATAACACCGTATATAACCGTAGCTTGCAGAAAATCATTATGAGCATGAGGTTGTTGCCACCATACGGGGAGATCTTTTGGGGCATAGTTTGCATAAACATCACTATAATTTCCTGCTCCAACTCCAAAAACAAGATTATCGGAAATCATTTCTACAGTTCTACTCCAAATAAATCCTCGTCCTCCCTCATAGGTTCCACCGAAATGCCGGGGAGTGTCTGAGATTGTTCGTTCTATTATTCCCGGTATAAAAATTATGATTATTAATGTTATAATTATGAAAATCGCCACTGGTATTAATTTCTGTCTCTTTTTTAAAAAGAAGAGTGATAATAATAATACCGCAACAAAACCAATGATTGCCCCGCGGCTAAATGTCAACAGAGTAGCAATTAATGAAATCAGAGAACTGCTATATAAAAGTAATTTAAGTTTGTCAGATAAATTCTTTCTTGAAAAATAAGCAAAACTCATTAAAAACACAGATGCGGCTCCAGAATAATCAGCAAAAGTTAACGGGTGAGTTGAGCCACGAACTCTGAATCCTCCGCCAGGTGCCAATGCAAGAGGTGATTCTTTAAAAAGAGTAGCTCCGGTAAAATATTGAATAATGCCATAAACTGACATTACTAATACAGCTGAAGATAAAATTATCACGAATATTTTTTTGTTAATAGGTTTTTGAAATATATATACAGCCAATGGGATAATTAAAAATAACCATTCCTCGGAAACAAATTTTAAGGATTTACAAGGGTTTTGATTTACTAATGATGAAATAATGCTCCATATTAAATAAGAAATTATCAGCAGGTAAAGAAAATTATGCTCTTTTGAGAAAGGATTATATTTTCTCGAAAAGCAGAAAATAGTGAACAGTATTAGGGTAATACCCAATGAGATTTGTGTGCCGGCAATTGAAAAAGTAGAAAAAATAACCGAAGTAAAAAAACAGAATGAAATAAATTTATCAAATTGAATTGATAATTTTTGGTTCATTAAAAGAGGTCACTTTCAACAAGTCCTACTAAAAGATGTATTAAAAAGATATGTTCTTCCTGGATTCTCTGAGTCGATGGGTGGGGGACAATTAAAACTTTGTCAACCATCGAAGCTAATTTTCCACCGTTATTACCAAGCAAACCAACAGTAATCATACCTCTTTCACGGGCAACATGAGCCGCTTTAATTAAATTCAAAGAATTACCCGAAGTGGAAATTAGAAATAAAAGATCTCCTTTATGTCCTAATCCTTCAACCTGACGTGAAAAAATATTTTCAAATCCAAAATCATTGGCGGCGGCTGATAAAACTGCAGTATCGGCAGTTAATGAAATAGCCGGAAGAGATTGGCGGTTTCTATCCGATGTTAATCTGACAATCATCTCGCCGGCAAAATGTTGAGCATCTGCCGCAGAACCACCGTTGCCGGCAATAAGAATTTTTCCGCCGGAACCGATAACTCCAGAGATAACAGCTGATAATTCAATTAACGGTTTACCTAAATCATCAATAACAGATTTTCTTAAAATAGCAGTATCGTTTGCAAGATTTTTTATCTGCAATAATTTTTCATCTATATTCATACAGAGATTTTACCTTTACTGTGTACAGCTGATGCTAAGTCTTTTATATAACTTGGGTCAAATTTTTTCTCAATGCTATTACCAACAACAATAAACGATGCCCCTGCATTCACTTTTTCGGCACAGCTTTCAGGAGTTTTCAAGCCTCCTCCGACAATTACCGGAATATCTATATAAGATGAAACGTACTGAACCATTTTAGTCGGAATCGGTTGTTCAGCTCCTGAACCGGCTTCAAGATAAACCAGTTTCATCCCCATATATTGTGCCGCCAGAGCATGAGCACATGCGATATCTGCTTTTTCTCTTGGAATTGGCTGGGTGCCTGAAATGTATAAAACCGAAGTTATCGCACCGGATTCAATTAACAAATATCCGGTTGGGATTGGTTCAATATCGCACCGTTTTATAAGAGGTGCACCCTTAATTTGTTCTTCGATTAAATAAACCGGATTGCGTCCGGATAGTAACGATGAAAATAAAATTGCATCGGCAAAAGGATTTATCTGGGCAAATGAACCTGGAAATATTATAACCGGTTTATCGGTTCGTTCTTTAATTTTTTTGATTGCTTTTGGGAAATCAACGCTTAGCATAAACGAAGTGCCAACTAATATTGCATCCACGCCACAATCATCAGCGGAATCAGCCAGAGCCAAATAATTTTCTTCGGGAATTTTATCAGGATCAATAAGCATTAGAAAACCGGCACCAAGTTTTTCTTTGGTTTCTAATAGCTTGCTATATATTAAGCCGTCCATCAGTTTTTCCCCTCTTTTTCAATAATTGTTCTGGCTTTAATATAAAACTTTTCCGGTTGAGTATCAAGTGCTATTGAACCCTGTGCGAAATTAGGTTTTCCACCGCCCCGACCGCCAAAATGGCTTAGTAACTCTTTTGAAATATTTCCAATATGGATATTGTGTTGTTTTGTTGCTGTTGGTGAAGCAGTTGCCATATAGGTTATTTTATTATCAATTGTACCCAGAGCAAACGCAACCATCGCACCTTTATTCTCTTTTTGAGTGTCAATCCATCCTGCCATCGTATCTTTGTCAGTTTCACCAAAATTATGAAAACCGATTGTAATATTACACACTTGTTCAAATTTTCCAATAGTTTTTGCCTGGTCACCGGAAAACATGCCGGCTTTAATTTTTTTAATCTCTTTTTGTAAAGTCAGATTATTATCACGAACTTCTTCGATTATCTCAATTAAGTTATCATTTTCCTGACGATTTAAAACTGACGCAACATATTTTTTGAATTTTTTCGCATCCAGCATATAGTCAGTTGCTTCCCGTCCGGTGATAGCTTCGATACGCCGTACTCCTGAGGCTACTCCGGTTTCAAGCGTCACAAAAAACGGTCCAATCTGGCTGACATTTTTAACATGAGTACCGCCGCATAGTTCTTTGGAATAGTTATTAATTGATACAACCCGAACTTCATCATCATATTTCTCACCAAATAAAGCCATCGCTCCGGATTTTTTGGCTTCTTCAATATTCATTTCAGTTGTTACTACATCGGTTCC
>QNAD01000156.1 GCA_003641345.1 Candidatus Zixiibacteriota bacterium
AACTCAGATGATTTGAGCTGGTACGACAATATCAAAACCGATGACAAAATTGAAAACAAAAATGATATTATGACACAAGCACTTATTAAAACTCTTGAGATTCTTGACCCTGATAAACAGATGACAACTGACTCGGAATATTACAAGCATATCACATGGGGAAACTGGCATTCTCTGACTATTCAACATCCAATGGCAGTAGTGCCTATATTAAATCAACTGTTAAAATTAAAATTCGGTCCATGGAAATGGCAAGGCACTGCCGGCACAATGAATGCATCTTTTTATAAAGAGACTGATGATTCACATTTCAAATCATTTGTCGGTCCAAGTTGGCGATTTGTAATAGATTTTTCAGATATTGACAAGGCAACGATGGTGTTACCTGCGGGAAATTCAGGCAATCCTTACAGTGAACATTTTTTTGATTTTAATGAAATGTGGCAAAAAGGCGACAGATGGCAGGTACCTATCACATATAACGAAGTTAAAAAAAGAGCTGTCAGCAGTTTGGTTTTGGAAGCTAAGAAATAATTTTTTTAATTATATCAATCTGTTGCATAGCTTTTTCATAATCTGTAGGACGACCAATATCCAGCCAAAACTTATCATGCTCAAAAGTTTTAACTTTAATATCTTTTTCAAGTAACATATACATCAAATCATCAAAACCGAATTTTACATTATCCGGGACAAATTCCAAAAGTTCTTTGGAAAAAACATAAGCACCCATCGACACCTGATAAGGAAGATTTGGCTTTTCTTTGAAATTGACAATATTATTGTTCTTATCACACTCTATAACTCCATAATTAACTTTATGCTCCCGTTTACAGACCGCAACAGTCAGCAAAGAATCATGTTGGATATGATAATCATATAATAAATCAAATTTTAAATCTGTTATGATATCACTGTTGATAACCAAAAAATTATCTGGTAAATTGGGCATTAGTTTTAAGGGAGCCACAGTTGATAATTCAAATGGTTCATGAGAATAAGAAATTGAAACCGACCACTGGGAACCATCACCTAAAATCTTTTCTATCTGTTCTGCTTGGTGATTAACTGCAATAGTAAAAGATGTTATATTACATTTGATGAGAGACTTTATAAGCAACTCTATAATAGACGTATCGCCAATTTTCACTAATGGTTTGGGGATTTCTTCAGTGTAAGGAAGTAATCTTTTACCTTTCCCTCCGGCAAGAATAACACATTCCATCTTATATGTTTCTATGTTCAGGTGCGTCCGGATTATCAAATAAATCTAATGTTTTGATAATTTCTTCGATACCATAATCAACATTATAGTCAGGGACAAAATTTAAAATCTTTTTTATTTTTTCAAATGATACTTTGTAATTACGAGGGTCTGTATTTTTCTCAACAAATTTAATCAAATTTTCTTTTTCCGGCATCTGTTTTATGATTTTATTAACAATTTCTTTTTTTTGATAATTTTCATTAGTGGCACCAACATTAAAAGCTTGATAAGCAACAGAGCTATCAGACTCAACAGCAATCTGACAGGCACGAGCAATATCTTTTGTATGACAATAGGGACGCCAGAATTGCTCACCGAATATCTCAAGCTCTCTTCCCAAATATAATTCTTTGGTAAATTCATTGACGGTTAAATCAAATCTCATTCTTGGAGAAGTTCCATATACAGTTGCAAAACGCAATACTACTGGATAAAAATTTTCTATTTTACTATTTAATAGTAAATTTTCAAATTCAACTTTTGTCTCGGAGTAAATTGAAATTGGTTTCAAAAGGCTGCTTTCATCAACATACTCTGCATTGTCGCTCATGATACCGTAGTTACTACATGTGGAAACAAAAACAAATTTTTCTATTTTATTTTCTAAAGTAGCCTGAAGTAAAATTTCAGACCCAATTTTATTGGTGGAATGAGTAAGTTCCTGATTTTTATTGCATGCCGGCTCTCCTACAATAGCCGCCAGATGAACAACAACATCCTGATTATTTATAATATTTTCAATAGTAGCTTTATCTCTTATATCACCTTCAACAAAAATAAGATTATCAGAATTAATATTTATGAGAGGGTTAAAACCATGCAGTAAATTATCTAATACAGTAACTTTATAACCTTTGGACAGAAGAAGATTAACCAGGACGGAGCCGATATATCCGGCTCCTCCGGTTACAAGAATATTCTTTTTCTTAAAATTCATACTAACAAAAGAATAACAGAAAGCATCTTATATGCAAATGTAAAATTTTAATTTTGCTATAATCTTTTTATAACTTCATTTGCCAATTTTAGTTGTTCGCCGGACAGTCCCAGTTTAATAGCATTTTTCAAATTCCCTTTTGCTCCGTCTTTGTTTTCTTCAAATTGACTAAGCCCCAACCAATAAAATGGTAATGGGAATTCTGTGTATTTATGAGAAGATTTAATTGCCTCAGCCCGGCAAAGATCATAGCGACCCATTTGATAATATGCAAAGCAAAGAGTCATCCATTCATCGTATCCGTACTGTGAAAGTGATATTGCTTTTCTTGCAAGGTTACTTGCTTTCTGATAATCTCTTCCTTCTGTCACTAATAATTGCGCCAAATACATATTAGCTTTGCTGTTATATCTATCCTCAATTATAATCGAATCTAAAATTTGTTCAGCACTTTTAACCTGTCCTGTTTTATAATTTGCAAAAGCATTGACTGCTTTGGCATCATAATTTTTATTATTCAATTCAAATGCTTTTCGTGATAACTCTTTGCTCTTATCATAATTTTTCAACCTCAAGTATATGTCAGAAGTAAATGATAAGGCTTTAGAATTATGCTCATTAAATTTTTCCATCAACTCAAGAATCTTTTCAGTGGCAGAGTTATTATTTTGAATACGGGCAGCATATAAAACATCTGCAAAAATAGTTAAATCTTCTTTTTTATTGCCGATTGATTGCTCCAAGAGTTTTAATCCCTTCTCAAAATCACCTGATTCTACTAAGCATACAGCTTTTAATATTTTCAAATCAGAATATTTTTTTTCAAAATAAGGATAGTCTTTAAATACTTTTAGGCTCTTTTTATAATTTCCAATATCTCTAAACATCTGTATATAATTTTCAAAAGCTGGCTTAAACCATTTATCAATATCTAAAGCATCTTTATAGTTACGCTCTGCCTTGTCATATTTTCTTATTAGTTTATTTTTATATATGTTTCCTATAGATGTTAACCAATCCGCTCTTTTGGCACTCGCTTTTGATAAAGCTTTCATTTCTGCTTCAGCCTCACCGGCTTGACCGGAAAGATACAATTGTTCTATTTTCATTAGCTTCGTTTCTTTTTTTGCCGAATATATTCCCGGTAACCTGTCTATCTCTTTGAGAGTATAGATAGGATTCAAAGTTTCGGATAAATAACGAAGCATTATATAATTAACTGTATGTAAAATTTCTTCGGGGTAACCTGAACGAGACATTTCACTTAAAACTAATTTCATCAAATCACTCGGTGTATTGCCCTCATCTTTTTTGCAACTAACCAGAAAATCATAAAAATTATTACAATATCCTGAATTTCCTTGACGCATAAACTCATTCAAGGCATATCTGCTCATGTTATATCTTGGCTGATAAAAATAGTTGTAATATATCAGCAACTGTCTGGTGCCATCATCAAGTCCCAAAGATTGTAATTTATCAATAAGATTATTTGCCTGATTGAAATAATTATTATTTAAAAGTTTAAAATAATGATCAATCGTTGTAAGGTAGTCATAATTCGAAAGCTCAATTGCTTTGGAACTTAAAGTAATAGCAGAATCTATCAAACCAATTTTTTCAAGGTAATCTGAGGCGGCAAGAAAATATGATGGAGATTCTTCGGAATTTTTAAGCCCTTGCTCGAAATAATATTGAGCAGAATCAAAACTATTCTCTAATAAATACGTCTGAGCAATAATGAAATTTTTCTCTCCCTTATGACTATCAAAATGAGACTGGTTAGAGATTTCATCCCTTAATCGTTTAGAACTATTGGACTCAAGCAAAATTTCCGCTTTTAATCTACTGCTTTCAATTGATGCCCCTGCCAATTTGATATATTTAAATCCAACCATACTGGCTTCGGAAGGCATATCAAAAAACCTGTACATCCTGTACAATCCTAAATATGCAGGTGCATAATCATCCGCCGTTTCAACGACCGTCATATATTTTATTAATGCGTCAATAAATTTAAACCTATATTCATCAACTAAGGCAGAACCATAAAACCCTTTGTAGTTAAGAGAATCCCTTTCAGAGAATTTTTTATAAATTTCATCAGCTTCTTCAAATTTAAATTCACTTAGTAAAGCCTCTCCTTTTTCAAATGACGAAGATTCATTTTCTTCCGATGTTCCACATCCAAGTTGCAAGATGCTTATGGTGATCAAGATAGTTAAAAATAAAATAACAGGTTTTTTCATTATATCCTCATATCTTCAATTTGAAAATTTTAATTTTTCTAACAGTAACTTAATTCTTTTTACCATTATTTTCAAATAATTATCCATATATAAAGCAAATATTAATCTAGGTACATTTTATTTTTGTATAAAACATAAAAAAGCAGTATATTTAGAACATGGAAGCTGTTTTATCATCTTTAGATTTAAAGAAAACTTACAGAAATCGAGCTGTTGTCGATAAAGTTTCAATTTCTGTAAATCCTGGCGAAATCGTTGGTCTATTAGGTCCTAATGGAGCAGGTAAAACTACGACTTTTTATATGATTATTGGCTTTATTAGACCTGATGACGGCTCTATCCATTTGGGTGACAAGAATATAAGTAAATTGCCAATGTATAAGAGAGCTAATTTGGGAATTGGTTATCTTGCCCAAGAGGCTTCAGTATTTAGAAAAATGACAGTTGAAGAAAATATAATGTCAATACTGGAATTCCAAGACTACAGCAGAAAAGAACGTAAAGACAAATTGGATGAACTTCTTAATGAACTGGATATCACCAACTTACGAAAAAATAAAGCTTATACATTGTCCGGTGGCGAACGAAGAAGAGTTGAAATAACAAGAGCATTGGTAAATAAACCAAAATTTATTTTGCTGGACGAACCATTTGCGGGAATTGATCCGATTGCTGTTGAGGATATTCAAAAAATTATTGAACGGCTCGTTAAGAAGAATTTAGGTGTTCTTATTACTGATCACAATGTAAGGGAAACTCTGTCTATCTGTAATAGAGCTTATATTATGTGTGACGGTCAGATTTTAACATCGGGTTCATCTGAATTTTTAGCTAATGACCCAGAAGCAAGAAAAGTTTATTTAGGTGAGAAATTTAGGCTAAATTAAAAACTGTTTAATTGTTGAACGAAATTTGATTGCCTTATAAAAGGAAATCCTGTCAATCCGATAATCTAAGGTAGTAATAGACAACA
>QNAD01000157.1 GCA_003641345.1 Candidatus Zixiibacteriota bacterium
GAAAATTACTGACGAATGCACTGCTTGCGGTCTTTGTCTGCCGGAATGTCCGACTTCTTCAATCGAAGAAGGCGATATCTATGTTATTGATGCTGGCACATGTAATGAGTGTGAAGATCAAGACGATGGGCCTCAGTGTGTAGCAGTTTGTCCTGTTGACTGTATTGAAAAAGCTTAATTAGCTTATTCAGAATAAATAAAAAAAGAGCTGTCAATTTTTGACGGCTCTTTTTTTTTGTATATTTAAAAAGAGGGTAAATCCTGTTTGGGTAGAGGGGGCTAGGAAACTACCCTGAGACAGCAGAGAGATACCCTCAGTTAAAGTCTAAATAAAAAAAATAAAATCTATGCGTTAACACAATAATGTCAATACATGTCATGTGTCGGCGGAAATAATTAATACCTTACTATTTTTATAGGAATAGTTAAAATTATTTTGCCTTTATCCGGAATAGCATCAATATATAAGGTAAAGTTGGAATAATAAGTTCCTTTAGATAAATTTGAAATTGGGTCAACAGATAACTCAATTTTCTCGCCTCGTTTTGCTTCGTCTTTTAAAATTTTTATTGAAAAAGTAGAGTCAAACTTAAGAATATCATCTAATTTTATATTATCAAGCACAGGATTTGGGATGGATATTTTTTTTGTTTTATGATTTGGTAAAAAGAACAAAGATATCGGATCAGGTTTTACCCCGGCAGGCCATTGACCGACGATAGATTTATATGGAAATGAGAGTTTAGGCAGGGTTGAGTAATTTGTATAAACAGAAATTTGTTTATTATTAAATCCATAATAGTTAGCTGTGTTAAATTCCAGTTTAATAGTTATCGTATCATTTGGATTGATTATTGAGTCTGATGATATTGCATATGAGCAATCACAATTTGTATTTATGCTGTCAAGTTTATAACTCTTTTGTCCAATATTATATATATAGTAATTATGGTAGATTTTGTAATCTATTCCAACATGACCAAAATTAAAAATTCTTTCTGTAAATCCAAGTTCACATATCGCAAAAAGAGCAGGTGAATAAGATATAATTATTAGAAAAATAAATAAGATAGTTTTATAGTGCTTATTCATTTACGAGTTCCTTGTTCAATAAAAAACCATATTTTTGCATCCATTGGTCATTATAGCATTTGCTTAGATATCTTATTCCGGCATCAGCAAAAATACCAACAATTAAACTATCGGGACCTAAATCTTTAGCTACTTGTTCAATTGCATAGGCAACCGATCCAGAAGAACCTCCGCCGGAAATGCCTTCGGTTTTTGAAATCAATCTTGCTCTATTAAATGAGTTGTTATCAGAAACAGTAATGACTTCGTCAACAAGATCTGGTCTTAATGCTTTTGTTACAACGTCAGAGCCAATACCTTCGACTTTGTAAAGATCACCTTCGACGACTTTATTCTCTTTTATGTAATCAGTAAATATAGAACCTTCCGGATCAACCGCGATATTTTTAATATTTTTATTTTGTTCTTTAAGGTATTTGGCTATTCCTGAAAATGTTCCACCGGTTCCAATGCCACAGACAAAATGAGTAATTTTCCCTTCGGTACCTTTCCAGATTTCAGGACCGGTAGTTAGATAGTGAGATTCGATATTGTCCGGATTATTGTATTGGTTTAAATCGAAATAACCTTTTTCTTTGGCTAAGTTTCTTGCCAGCATAAAGCATCCTTCGGGATCATCATGGGTTGCTTCAGTGGGAGTGATTATAACTTCGGCACCAAACGATTTAATAAGGTCAATTTTTTCCTTACTTGTTTTTTTAGGAGTTGTTACTATTGCCTTAAGTCCTAATTTTGTGGCAACCATTGCCATGGCTGAACCAGTATTCCCCGATGTGTTATCTATTACAGTATCTCCTGGCTTAATTTGACCGTCTGTTAAAGCTTTTTTTATAATATGTAAAGCCATTCTGTCTTTAACAGAACCGGTAGGATTAAAAAATTCAAGTTTGACATAAGCTATCGGACCATCTGGTTTAATTCCGGTACGTAGTCTAACCATCGGTGTATTACCGACCAAATCAAGAATGCTGTCAAATTTCATAAGTTTCCTTAAATTCCTTTTAGCTTAATTTAATACAATTATTATACAACTTTCAATAATTTAATTTCATTTACTTTTACTTTTAAGTTGACTTAATAAACAACCGACAATTTATATAAATATGTGTAAGTATATAAAAATTAAAATGATAAGCGAGTTTTTTTAATTAACGAGGTGAAATAATGAAACTATTTAGATTATTTATGATTTTAGGGGTGAGCTTGTCCTTAATAATGAGTTGTTCAAAAAAGCAAGAAGAAGCTGACAAGTTGGAAAAGGAAATGATGGAAGGTTCTATTGATACTTTAATTGACACGACCCATATTGTTGATACTGTTGCTATTGCAGCGCCAGAAGAAGTGCCGTCAGGACCAGAAGTTGACCCGATGCCAAAACAACCAACCGGTAGTGGATTTACCGTTCAGGTTGCTTCCTGTGAAGATGAAACTTATGCCAGATATCTGGTGGATTTATATACTACAAGAGGATATGAACCATTTGTTAGTGAATTTTCTATTGATGGACAAAAATATTACAGGGTCAGGATTGGTGTTTTTGAGAACTCATCTGAAGCAAAATTGTTAAAGCAGGAATTAGCTGACAAATTTTCATTATCTACCTGGATAGATTTTATAGAGTTTTAATGAAAAGTCATACGGAATATTTAACTTTTAATACTTCCAAAAGACGGGAGTATATCAATATTACGTCTGACATCGAAGAAGCTCTGAAAAAAAGCGGAGTACAGGAGGGATTTATTTTGGTTTCGGCAATGCATATCACTGCCGGAATTTATGTAAATGATGCCGAACATGGTTTGATTGCTGATATTGATGAATGGGCTGATAATTTGGCTCCGTTTGGAAAAGATTATCGGCATCATCAAACCGGTGAAGATAATGGCGATGCACATTTAAAAAATTTATTATTAGGTTTTCAAGTTTTTCTTCCGATTACAAATGGTATTCTTGATTTTGGTCCTTGGCAACAGGTGTATTATGCTGAATTCGATGGTAAAAGGAAAAAAAGGGTAATAATAAAAATAATTGGGGAATAAAAAAAGCCCGCCGTTGGCGGGCTTTTTCATGCTATTAAATAAGTAAATATTATTTCAAATGTTCATTCAAAAACTTAACCTGAGTGCGGTAACTGGTGATGACATTAGGTCTTTTCGAAGTTCCATGACCTTCATCAGGGAAAATCAGAGAATCGGCAATACCGCCATTATCAATTACAGCTTTTAAAATTTGTCGTGCTTCACTTACCGGAACGCGAGGGTCGTTTTTGCCATGAATGACCAGTAATGGCGTTTTAATCAAATGAGCTTTATTTAATGGAGAGACAGATTCCAAAAATTCAGGGTCTGAAAGTGGTCCATATTCAGATTCACGCAAAGCTCTGCGATAAGCTTTTGTATTCTCTAAAAATGTCTTAAAGTGAGCAATACCGACTATATCAATAGCGGCAGAAAAGAGATTCGGATATTCGGTTATCATGCCGAGTACAACATAACCACCATAAGAGCCACCTCTGATAGCCAGTTTTCCGTTTTCCGTGTATCCTTTTTCAATTAACCATTCAACGCCGGCTTTGTAATCTTTTAATGAATTTTTTCGGTTTTTGTAATTGTCCAAATTAAGATATTCTCTACCATAACCGGAAGAGCCACGTGGATTAGGAGCAAGGATTCCAAAACCGTTAAGCATTAAGTATTGAACATTTCGTATAAAATATGGTTGATACTGGCTTTCTGGACCGCCATGAGCATGAACCAAGAACGGTATTTTTTCTCCTTCTTTATAATTGGGTGGGAGATATAAGAAAGCAGGGATTTCAAGACCGTCAAAGCTTTTATAGCTGATTAATTTAGGTTCGTTAAATATAGAACGATCAATGCCGGCATAGATAGAAAAAGTAAGTTGTTTTAATTCCTGAGTATTTGGGTTCCATTTCCATACATCAGGGGCATTTGTCGGACTGGTAAAAGAAACAATACATGAACCATCTTTGGCAAAATTACCGCCGCCAAGGATACCATCAAGGGGAGGAGAAGGTAATTCTTTTTTTGATTCGAATTCTCTGAGCTTTAAGTGTACATAACCATTTTCGTTATAAGTTGCAGACATATATTTAAAATCTTTTGAGAACCCGAGTCCTTCGATTTCCCATTTGGGATCAATCCAACCATCATTTACATAATTGACTTTAGGTGAACCGACATTCATAGTTGCAATTCTTGAGATTCCGTCAGAATTATCATTGCAGGTCAACCAGATTGTTTTATTATCGGGCATTAGAGATGTTGAGTAGTAGCTGACATCTTTGTCGTCATCATTTATTTGCTGATACTTAAGACTATTCAAATCAAGAATAAAAATATCGTTGTTTACGTTTGAGGTGAAATTTAAGATAATCATTTTTGTGCCATCTTGAGATATGTCACCAATTGCGTTGTAGCCTCTTACGCCAGTTGTATCGCCAAATATTTTATTGTATTCGCCATTAGAAACGTCCAATTTATAAATAAAGAAATCTCGCCCATTTTCTTCATTTGAACGAAAATAAACAAAAGCATCATCAGGTGAAAAAGAGACAGAACCATATTGGATATTAGCGGCATCTGTTAGGGGGGCAATTTGTCCGCTTTGTGTATTCATAAGATATAATTGCGATTGTTCTGAGCCACCGGTTGAGGCACCGATCACAGCAATATTGCTGTAATTTGAGTTAACGAAAAAATCAATACCATCTTCGAAAGTCGTTAATTGATAGGGCCAGTTATTTTCTGTAATGCGATAAATTTGTGATGCTCCCGACATACTTGATCTGAAAAATACATCTTTTCCGTCCCAGCTATATCCAGCTGGAGAATTTCCGCCAATCTGCATAAAAGTAGCTATATCCGGGATATATTGGTCGGAATTTAGCATAGTTTTAATCTCTTTGTTTTCTTCAGAAAAGACTAGTGTAGATAATGAAAGAATTGAGATAATTACGACGAGGGAAATTATAAATGTTTTCCGGTACATAAAGAACTCCTGTATAATTTAAGGTTTTATTTATGTACGTGAACTTATGGAAATTTGTTCAGTCTTGCAAGAACAATTAACAATCTGTAATTATCTTATTCAGCAGTTACTTTGTTGATTGTCTTTGAGTTAAGTTCAATAACCTCTGTCTTTTTTACAGGAACATTTTCTTCTTCAAACTTAACTCTTTTATAAAAAGCACAATCAAAGCAAGATCTACTTGTATTATTTAAACGATTTTTAGCACAAGCTGAATTTGGAATTAACCAACAGGCTCGTCCTGCTCCCACTCCATTATTTTGGCCA
>QNAD01000158.1 GCA_003641345.1 Candidatus Zixiibacteriota bacterium
AGATGCTCATAATACAGAAAGATGGGTTTCAACAACTAAAGTGCCTTTGCATGATTCACAAGGATTGGTTTCAGGAGTGGTAAGTTTAATACAGGATGTAACAGAACTTCACCAAAGCCGTGAACAACTGGTTCAATCAGATAAACTGGCGGCTATTGGAACGTTGGCTGCCGGAGTGGCACATGAAATAAATAATCCTATTGGATTTATAAACTCAAATTTGAACACAATGGGTAAATACATCAAAAAGATTATAGAATATTTTGAAGAAAATAATATTTCAATTGATGATGATTTGAAAGATATCATTGAGGATTTTCATGATGCAATTAAAGAATCATCCGAAGGAACAGATCGGGTTAAAAAAATAGTAGCAGATTTAAAGAGTTTTTCAAGGGTAGATAAAGCCGAAAAAGAATCTGTAAATCTTAACGACGGGCTGGATACCACATTAAATATTGTATGGAACGAACTAAAATATAACTGTAAAATTGAAAAAGATTACGGTGATATTCCTGATCTGTATTGTTACCCTAATCAGATCAATCAAGTATTTATGAATATGTTAGTTAATGCCGGACATGCTGTTTATGAAAAATCAGGAATTATCAATCTTAAAACCTGGGCTGATGAAAAAAATATTTATATATCTATTAAAGATAATGGCAAAGGGATCGAAAAAGACAACATGGCAAAAATATTTGAACCATTCTTTACAACAAAAGAAGTTGGCAAAGGAACCGGATTAGGTTTAAGTCTTGCGTTTGACATAATTAAAAAGCATAAGGGGACTATTGAAGTTACCAGTGAAGTTGGGCAGGGAACAGAATTCATTATATGTTTACCATTTATAGGAATTGAGAATGAGCAAGCATAAGATATTATTTGTTGATGATGAAAGTAATGTACTGAAGTCGCTAAAACGACTTTTTATTGATGCCGATTACAAAATATTTACCGCTCCCTCCGGTGATGAAGGGTTAAAAATAATTAAGGAAAATAGTATCAGTCTTGTAATTTCTGATTATAGAATGCCGGAGATGAACGGTGTTCAATTTCTAAGTGAAGTTAAAAAGCTCTATCCAGATACAATACGAATAATATTAAGTGGATATGCTGATGTAATGGCAATTGTTGAAGCTATCAATGATGGCGAAGTCTATAAATTTTTGGCAAAACCTTGGAATGACCAGGAATTACTGACAACAGTTGACCGTGCAATAGAACATTTTGAATTAAAAGAAAAACATAATAAAGTTCTGGACGAACTGAAAAATACTAACAATGAACTAAGAAGTTTGACTAAAAATTTAGAAGGGAAAGTTCAGGAGCGAACACAATCACTTGAGATTAGAAATCGTGCATTAATTATAACTCAAAGAATATTAAACGAGCTTCCAGTAGGTGTATTATGTATTGATTCATCAGGAATGATCGTCTATATGAATGAGGCACTTAAAGAATTTATCGATATATCAAAATTACAGCTTGGATGTACTTTAGAAAAATCTTCTAATGAATTGATTTATAAGATCGCTAAGTTATCTCAACAGGAACAAAAATGTAATTATTATAAAATTGATGATAAAAGTAATATCTGTGTTGTTTGTACTCCTGTCGAGGACAATACTGGAGTTATTTTGACATTTGGGAATATTAATATTGATAATAAATGTAAGATGTTTGAAATGGACAAACTTACAAAGGTAAACCATGACTGACAAAATAACACATAATATATTACTGGTTGATGACGAAGAAAGCATTTTGAAAGCTCTCAAAAGGCTTCTTAGTTCTCTGGATGCAAAGATTTATTTAACTACTGACAGCTCTGAAGCTCTTAAATTAATTAAAGAAAATGAAATATCTTTAATAATATCTGATCAACGAATGCCCGGAATGACTGGGGTTGAACTGTTAAATAAAACAATCGATATTTCACCTGATACTATTCGGATCCTGTTGACAGGATATGCAGATATTGATGCTACTATTGATGCTATAAACAGTGGTGCTGTAAAATACTATTTGAATAAACCATGGGACGATGAAATGCTTTTGGGACGAGTGCAGGAATCTTTAGATTTTTACTCTGTTTTTAAAGAAAATAAGCGTCTTAATGAGTTGACCATTGAGCAGAACAAAAAACTGCAGGAATTTAACAACACTTTAGAGCAAAAAGTTGATGAACAAACAAACAAAATAAAAATGCAGAACGAAGAGCTTAATAAAAGCTTCATGGAGACTATTAAAGCTTTTTCAAGTTTTATAGAGATGAGATATAAAGATGTTGGCAGTCATTCCCAGCGTGTAGCTATTTTGGTGAAGAATATGCTTAATGGGTTTGAACTGGGACCTGTTGAATATCAGGAAATTGTTGTTGCTTCATATTTACATGATATTGGTAAGATTTCCTTGCCTGATAAAATTTTGACAAAAAATCCAAAAGATTATTCTCTTAGTGAAATAAAACTTATTGAAAAACATACTACTATTGGACAAGCCTGCGTTTATAATATAAGCGGGTTCGGTGAGATTGGAGTTTTGATTAGAAATCATCATGAGAACTACGATGGTTCAGGATATCCCGATAACCAATCTGAGGATCAAATTTCTTTAGGCGCTAAAATCATTAAAATTTGTAATGATTTTGACCATTATGCTTTTCAGGGATCTTACCCTGATGTCAAAATGCTTAATGAGGCTGCCGCTAAATTAGTTCAATTTTCCGGTACATTATATGACCCTGTTTTAGTTAAGAAGTTTATTGAAATGGATGTTGGCAAGTCTCTCCACCATGACGATAATAATGAAACTGTAGCTGAAAATGTTGATGATTTGGTTGAAGGTATGGTAATTGTAGATGATATTTATACTCAGAATGGCATGTTCCTATTGCCTAAAGGTGCCAAATTATCAAAAGGAATGATTAGTCGTATCAGAAAAATCAATGCAGTTGATGCTATCAATGGTGACATAATTGTATATAAGTCCATTCAGAAAGAAAGGAAGTTAAATGTCCCAGTTTAAGTTATTATTAGTAGATGATTCTCATAATATTTTGAAATCACTCAAGAGAGTTTTTTTATCAGAAGGGTATGATATCCATTTTGCTGATTCTGCTGAAAATGCCCTAAAAGTACTAAATGTAGAACCTATTGATCTGATAATAACTGATGAGAATATGCCAGGTACATCAGGGACTGATCTGCTTATAAGAATAAAAGATTTATACCCGGAAATTATTAGAATTATGATTACTGGTGCATCGGATATTGAGGTTGCTATGAAAGCAATTAATGCAGGACAAATTTATAGATTTTTCACAAAACCATGGAATGATTTTGATCTTCTGCTTGCTGTTCGGTATGCTTTAAAAGAAAAAGCACTTAAAATAGAGAATAAAGAACTAAAAAAAGTAATAAAAAGTCAACAGTGCATATTAGAAAAATTGGAAGATGAACATCCCGGTATTGGTGAAATTAAAGTAGACGAAGAAGGGTGCATAATTATCAATTAAGAAAGTGATTAAATATGTCAGATGGAAATAATAAAAAAAGGGATGATGACATATCAAATAATGTTACAAGAAATTTATCAATGATTATACACCATGATGAAATTAGAAAAATTTCTGAAGTTATCATCGCAGTTTTAAAAGAAAAAGATAAATCTGTTGAAATTAAAGAAGGTGCATAATGTCAGATTTATTAGAAAAAATTGAAGCACAAACTTCTTTGCCTTCTCCTCCTATACTAATATCGCAATTAACAGCATTGTTGCAGAAAGATAATGTCAGTAGCCAAGAGTTAGCAAAAATTGGAGAAACCGATCAAGCGTTTACTGCAAGGATTCTGAAATTGGTAAATTCTCCATTCTACGGTTTTTCTCGACAAATTACATCCGTTGAGGATTCTATCACAATGTTAGGGTTACAAGTGGTCAATCAATTATTATTGGCAACTTCTGTTTTAGAATCTCTTAAAGTTGATCACAAACTGATTAATATTAATCAATTTTGGCTACATTCTTTTGCCGTAGGTGTATTTGCAAAACATATACTTTATAACGAATCTGATGTTCTTCGAGGTAGTTCATTCATGTGTGGTATCTTGCACGATATTGGAAGACTATTATTTATAAAACTTGATTCTGAAAAGTATCTCGCTTTTTATGATAAAGGTGATTCTGTGATTGATTTGGATAAAGAGAAAAGATGGTTTGGAATGAATCATCAGGAAGTTGGTTCTGCATTGGGAAGAAAATGGAATTTCCCTGATACGTTTATTGATGTTATAGAAAACCACCACCATCCCGAAAAATCCAAGAATAACAAAAAATTATTATCAGCTGTAAATCTTGGTGATATTATTTCTCATGCAATGAATATTGGGAATAGTGGCAGTACTTATGTTACTGATTTTGCCCCGGAAACTTGGGAAATTTTGAATATAAGCTATGATAAACTCAAAGAAATTATAATCAAAGCATTAGATGAAATAGATAAAACTAAAACATTTCTTGAAGGGTTTCAGTCGAAGTGATTAGGCACAAATGAAAGGACAGGAAAATAAAGTAAAATCAAAACTAAAAAATGAATCGAAACATGCTATAATGATTGTTGATGATGATGAGTTAATTCTCAAATCCCTGAACCGATTATTTGCAGATGAACCTTATCGGGTCTATATATTTGATAATGTTGAGGTAGCGTTAGATTCATTAGAAGAAAGAGACTACTCTATAGTTATTAGTGATTATAGCATGCCAATAATGTCAGGTGCCTACTTCCTTGAAAAAATTAAAGATAAATCACCCAATTCAATACGTATTTTATTGACAGGTGTTTCTGAATCTGCTTCTACACCTGATCAGGTTGCTAAGAATATTCTCCATTGTCATAAATTCGTAACTAAACCCTGGGATGATTACAAATTGTTGGAATTAATAAATATTTGTATTGCGATACATGAAAAAAAACCATCTAAAATTAAATCAATTTAGTTATTTACTGTTTACATAAATTTTCTGACAGGCTCAAAATTTCTGACAGACCTGACAGACTCTATTTCAATGAAGGCTATCAAACTTAGTTATAAGGCTGAATCACTTTATTTTAGATCAATTCCTACATTAAAACGTACTGTATTAAAAAAGGTACTTTCGAACTGTACCATAAAAGGTGTAACTCTTTGTCCTACATACAGAACGCCATTCAATTTACTACTGGAAACCCCTAAAAGTGAAATATGGCGGGCTATCGTGGACTATTTTAGAACTGCCGCTTAGATAAATTGAGTAGCACAATTAAGAAGAGTTATATCTAACAATATATAGAATTTACTTTTATATAAACAGAAACCTATATAAT
>QNAD01000159.1 GCA_003641345.1 Candidatus Zixiibacteriota bacterium
ATGGGAAACTACTAATTTTCAGGTTAGTTTTACCGATGATGATAATACCTCCGTCAACGACCGTTTTTATCAAGTATGCTATTTCGACGGAAGCACTTGGCTTGCCAATAATGATAACGGGTTTTTGAATGAAAATTTCTCTACTGGCATTACGCCGCAATGGACACTTTTATCAGGAAATTGGAATAATAACTCGGGCGTATTGGTTCAAACAGACGAAACCAGTATCAATACAAATATGTATGCCCCTGTGACACAAACAAGTGGCAACTCGTACCTCTACCACTGGCAAATGAAAATTGCAGGATCCGGAACCAACCGGCGGGCAGGAATATATTTTATGGTTGACGACCCCACAATGACTCAACGAAATAATGCTTATATGGTTTACTTTCGGGTAGATCAAAACACTTGTCAAATTTATAAATCGGTAAATGATGTTATTGACCTGAAAACCAATGATACCTGCCCCATAGATTCAGGTGTATGGTTTGATGCTAAAGTTATTTACAATTCTACGACCGGAGAAATAAAAGTTTTTAAAGACGATATTATGGTTTCGTCATGGATAGATGCTTCTCCGCTTACGGCAGGCAACAGTGTTTCGCTCCGCACAGGCGAAGCCAATGTGTCTTACGACGATATAAAAGTTTATCGTTCCCGTTCTACTTCCGAATTAGTAAGTATCGGCACAAATGGCGATGCTCCCTATCAGAATTTTTTTCCACAAAATCCGGCATGTATTGTTCTCTCCGTGGTTACCGACTCCGCAAATAATCTCTCGGACATAGATTCCGCTTTCGTAAATATTGATTGGACACAGCCCTCTGCCATTAATTATGTAGAAGACGGTATGAACAATGATATTGATACAACTTTTGATGCTACACAACTATCTGCCAACTGGGGATTGAGCTTAGATGATAATTCGGATGTTCCAAATTATTTCTATGCTATTGGAACAACACCCGGAGCCAATGATGTTGTTCCGTGGATAAATAATAGCAATGCGACAACTTTTACCGAAACAGGATTGTCGCTGTCGTATGGCACCACCTATTATGTGGCAGTAGCTGCCATGAATGGAGCAGGATTGATGACAGACACAACAATCTCTGATGGTGTCTTATTGCTAAATCCTTCATTTATTTCTGATCCGGAAAATTCAAACAACGATTTAAAAGTGTATCCTGTACCCGCAAAAGATTTTATTTGGATTAACACAGGAAATAAAACAATCGTTTCGCAACCGAAAGTTTACAATGCTTTGGGAAAACAAATTCCCATTACGACAACAAAAGTTTCCGGCAACTTGTGGCAAATAAACTTGGGAACTATTCCTCGCGGATTGTATGTTGTAAAAATAAAAACACAAAACGGCTACTTATCCCGAAAATTTTCAATAATAAAATAAATTTCTTCTATGGGGCTTCTAATAATCCCTTTATTTAAAGAAATAATAGGCAGCAAATAATATTCTTAAATTATCAGCTGAAGTTAAATCTTCAGGAACTCCTTTGACATCATAGCTGGCAGCATAATTTGCTGAGGTATATTCTGTTTCAAGAGCAAACCGTACTTGCCCGACATTGTAAATTATCCTTGGCGAAACTCTGAAAATTGATTGTATTGTTGTACCTAATCCATAAACAGCACCGATTATTTGTTTCCCTGTTCCTAAATTTTGGCTATAACCTACATAAACACCAACCTTCATTTTCTTTCCATTGGTTTCTATATCCATCCATGATGACATTACCGTAAAAGGAGTATAAGTTACAAAACCTTTAGTTACATCAGTAGAATCAGTAATCGCAAATCCTCCAATACTTAGTACATCGGGAAAGTTCTGTCCATATACACCTTCAAACTTTAAAGTAACTGGCGATGTCTTAATTTTCATAAACGCAATACTCGTGAAACCACCCACAGTTTGATTGGTAACATAACCATTTCCGGTGGCTATTTGCGGCAATATCTGTTTATATCCTGCACCAACACCTGCCAAAAAAGTTTTCCCTTTGCCAAAATGAATCTGACCATTTAATTCAGGCATAGAAGAATTTCTTAGGTAGGTTCCTGTTGCACCCGAAACACCCCTGCTAGCATAATCTCTTTGTGTAGAAGCAATTACGATAAACTTAATTTTTCCAATCTTATGAGAAAACCGAATTTGCGGATTTCTTCCGAATGGCTGAAAAGGAACTCCTGTATTAAACGAGACCGTTCCGGGAAAACACCCCGTAACAAACATAGGTATCCAATATTGTCCAAACAATAACTCGGAGTTTTCCCATTTCAATTTAAGATAAGCATGCCTTAATCGAAAAAGGTTGATATTGTCGTTTAACTGTCCAAAAAAGTCTCCTTCAATCTTGGCAGATGTTTTGGCTCCCAAAGCATCAGGTCCGGCGATACTCAATGATAACCGCGATTGGATTGCAAGGAAATTCAGGTTTGGTGTAGCATTAATATCTTTTCCGTCAGGATCTTTGGAAACAGCAGCAGGAAACAACAAAAAATGCCCCTCTCTAGCACTTACTGTTTGTCGTGAATCCCAAAAAAAGTCGCTCTTAACATAGCCACTCCACTTTAATTCAATTTCTTTTTTCTCTTCATTTTGCGAAAAAGCAAAGAAGGAAATTAATGTCACGACGAGAAAGAATGTTGATTTTTTCATATTTTAGATTTTATTGATTCCAAATTTATTTTTCTTTTGGGAATAATTTTTCCAATGCTGACCGTTCTTCTAAATCTCTACCCAACAGAATATTTATATTATTTCTTGCAGAATAATTATCGTCCCATAAGGCAAGTGCTTTCTTGTAAAAATCCATAGCTTTATCGTAATCCATATTTTGTCGGCAAATGATGCCCAAATTTGAGTAAGCCACCGATAATCGTCTAGGTGTTTCCTTTTGTGAGGACAAAATATCTTTCACCCTTTTCTTTTTTATCCTTTCAATATTTTTGTCAATAAAACAGGTATCGTCTTTATTGTAGTAGGTGTTAACCAAACTTGAAATATTTTCTTCCGACAAATCCTCAAATGATGAAATCCAGTTAGTATAAATAAAAACAGCTTTTTTACAATATTTCTCTGCACTATCTAAAAATAATTGTTTTTCGTCATCTTTTGCTTTATACAAAGCTACATTTAAGCATGCAGCACCTATATTGTTATAGATAACTCCTATTTCGAAAGATTCACGGTAATCAGGAAATTGTGAATAAATACCAGCAATGGAATCCAAAATTTTGGGAACACCTTGGTAATCATTTTTTTCAACAAGAACATTATATTTCTCGTACAGATGCTTCGCATTAATTACTCTTGGATCCTCAGAAGCATTGATATTACCATAATAAATTTTAGCTATAACAATTCCGGTAATAATAATCCCCGTCATTATTAGAAAAATTGTTTTTGTTCCCTTATTAATTTGAAATATTCCCACTCTAATAATCTAAATGGGGTTATTTAACTATGAACTTTTTCAACTAAAAATTTCTTAATCTCCAGAGGTGTTTCTTCAGTCATTTTAGAAACAATAATATTTGTAATTATTGCCAAAGGTGCTCCAATCCATGCAAAATACCAAGCACCTAGCCAGTAAGAAATAAATTCATTCCCGGGCAATACCAATCCTTGTTTTCCAGCAATAAAGTACACTAAGGCAATTAAAGAAACTATTCCTCCTGCTATAAGTCCTGCCTTAGCACCTGCTCTGTTAGACCCACTCCACCACATTCCAAGCAGAAATAACGGAAAGATTGTACAGCCAGCCAAAGAAAACGCAATAGCAACCAACTGACCAATCAATGCTAATTTTAGAAGAGCTAATGCAGCCACAATAACCGACATTAAAATTGTACCCCAGCGAGCCATAACCAATTGCTGTTTTGGGGAACTATCTGGTCTCAGAACTTTAACATAAATATCATGCGAAAAAGCAGAAGCACCCGCAACCAATAATCCGGAAACCGTTGAAAATGCGGCAGAGACACCTCCTGCCGCCAAGAATCCGACAATGAGTGGATTAATGTTCCCTAGCTGTGCGGTATATACCACAATGGCATCTTTTGACAGTTTTGGAATTTCAGGATTGGCAGATAATATCTCACCAAAAGCAGAATAAATGGGTGCACTCCAATACAGAAGGCAAATAAAAAACAACCCCCAAACTACAGACCAACGAGCATCTCTCGCCTTAGGCACAACATAAAAGCGTTGGATGACATGTGGCAATCCCGCAGTTCCAATCATTAGTGAAAATGCAATTGCCATAAACTGGAAAAAAGTCTGTCCTGTAGCAGGATCCCACGGCATAGCATACTCAGGACTGGGCGTAATGATAAACTCATGACCATAAACATTAACCAATCGTGCAACTTCAGCAGCAGGAATACCGTTAACAATATCAGAAACTACAGCACCATACCCTACTTGTGGAAGTAACCAAAAATAATCAAATTTATAAGTTAAGATAAACAACGGTATGAGAAAAGAAATAATAATAATGATGTACTGAATCTGCATATTTTTGGTAACACCAAGCATTCCGGAAATCAGCGTATAAGCCAAGACAACGGAGCCCCCAATTAAAACAGCCCATGTATAGTCTATCCCCAAAATCCATTTAAACATTAGACCAATACCGCCAAATTGTCCCACACAATAAGCAATAGAAATCAAAATAGTAACAATAGCCCCAACAACCCTCAATTGTTTTGAGTAAAAACGATCCCCGATAAAATCGGCAGCAGTAAATTTTCCATATCGCCTGATTTGACTTGCCATCAATACCAACAACAAAACATAGCCACCCGTCCATCCTATAACATAAGCCAATCCATGGTAGCCAAAACCATACATCAGAGCTGCCATTCCAAGAAAGGAAGCTGCACTCATCCAGTTTGACGCAATTGCCATACCTGAACCTACCCGTGAGATTCCTCTTCCTGCAGCATAAAAGTCAGTAGTGTCTTTAGCCCTGAAAACAATACCCACCAACACAAACAAGATTAATATCGTAATAAGAATAATGGCAGGACCGGGTTTAAAGCTTCCTTCCAACGATGTTACTACACCATTTGCAAATAACATGGAAGGTGTAGATAATAATGCGATTAATAATAATTTTTTCATTTTGTTTTTTTTAATTTTAAAAGGATTACACCCGTTCTTCGATACCTAATTTCTTATATATTCGGTCAGTTTGAAAACAAAAGATCCAACACAAGCCTACAAATAATACCAACAGAAAAACTGCTGTATAAAAATAGTGAAATGGGAAGCCAAGAAATCTCATGTCTGTCAGAAAC
>QNAD01000160.1 GCA_003641345.1 Candidatus Zixiibacteriota bacterium
AAAATCTTTTGCCAATGAATTTCTTGGAGATGAAGTTCCAGAATATGCAACACTTGTAAATCTTCCGACCAGAGAATTTAATAATCTTTTCGAACTTGAAGACAGTCGCAATCTATTCGAAAAAGAAGATATGGTTGTGTTGAATTTAACCTCGGAAAAATTACAGGAATATACCTTGGCTTCTCTCAAAGATTCTCAACTCGTTTGGTTTGCCTGTGACGTTGGCAAAGAAAATTATGGAGATTCAGGCATTTTGGCTATAGATATCTATGACTATAATCGTACCTTCGACATGGATTTCAAAATGTCAAAAAAAGATAGAATAAATTTCAACGAAATATCTCCCAACCATGCTATGACAATCATGGGAGCTGATACAACAGACTCTGGCAAAGTTAAAAAATGGTTAATAGAAAATAGTTGGGGATCTAAACGTGGTGATGATGGCTATTGGTATATGTACAATGACTGGTTTGATGAATATGTACTTATGGTAATTATAGATAAAAAATTACTCTCAGAAAAAGATTTAAAATTGTATGACAAAAAACCAATCAAAATCCCAACATGGGAACCTTTCTTTTTAGCCTTGCGAAGACTGGAAAAAATAAAATAATATTTATATGACCTTTATTGAACAATTAAAAAGCATTGTTCCTTCAGAACAATATTCTGACCATGCTGACAGCCTTGAAGTTGTTTCTAAAGATGAATCAACTATAGAAAAAGTTATTCCCATAGCTGTTGTTTGGGCAAAGAACAGTAAAGAAATAATTGAAATAGTAAAACTCTGTTATGATAACAAAATCCCCATAACTACGCGTGGTTCTGGAAGTGCTCTGGAAGGCTCAACGATACCCGACAAAAATGGTATTGTGCTCGACCTTTCTCAAATGACTGACATCATTGAATATTGGCAAGATGACCTTCAGGTAAAAGTACAACCAGGCCTTATCTATGATAATCTAAATGAAAAAATAAAAAGAGACGGCCTATTTTTTCCACCTTCTCCCGGAGGCTCCGGTGATGTTGCTTCTATCGGCGGCATGGTGTCAACCAATGCCAGTGGTATCTATTCCGTGAAATATGGTGGGACTAAAGATTATATTCTGGAATTGGAAATAGTTACAGGCAGAGGTGAATTCATTAAACTTGGTAATCGTGCAATTAAAAGGTCGAGTGGTTATAATTTGGTTGATTTGATTTGCAGTTCCGAAGGCACTCTTGGTGTTATTACTTCGATTACCATGAAATTATCCGGACTACCTGAAGACAGATTTCAAACCGCATTCAAATTCACAAATGAAATTGAGGCGGCACAAGCTGTATCGGAAATTCGTAAATATGGAATAGATGTTGCCGCTTTAGAATTTTTAGACAAAAGAGTTATGCAAGCCTTGAATCAACTTAAAGATTATGAACTCGAAGAAGTTCCATGTTTATTCTTGGAGTTTCATGGTCCTCGACCGACCATAGATTCAAATTTGGAATCAGTGAAACTTATTTGTGAAGAACTTAACGGTCAGGAATTGAAATTAGCCGATGGTTTAAATCCGTGGGAAGTCAGGCATTTTGTTACCGACGCAATAAAACATTTGAAACCGGGCTATACAATTATTAGAAATGATGTTGCTTTTCCCATTTCCCACCTTCCGGAAATGGTTGAATTATGTTACAAACTTGGCGATGAGAATAATATCCTTATTCATACTTTTGGACATGTTGGGATGGGCTTATTGCACGCTTTACTATTAGCTGATAAAAGCAATCAGAAAGAATGGGGTACAGCTATCAGGATAAACGATGAAATCATTAAAAGAACTATTGAATTAAACGGGACTATTTCAGGGGAACATGGTATTGGAATCGGACATAAAAATCTAATTGAAAATGAACACGGATTATCAGTCGAATATATGAAAAAAATAAAAAAGCAGTTTGACCCTGCCAATATCCTAAACCCAGGTAAAATATTTGATATTTATTAAGTAAATTAAAATATAAGCCTTAATGCTAGTAACTTAATGATATTCAACAAGTATTATCACATAATCAACCATTTGTAAACTTGACAAATCAGATAATTTGTTTATAATGTTTATCTAAATGGAACAAATAACATGTTTGTAATTATAATAATACATGAGTAGAAATTTTTTACATATACTAATAGTCATTTTGGTAATGACAGCTAACTTATCAGCCGGATCAATGCTTGAGATACCTAATAATAAATTTGATTTTGGCTACACTGCTCAAAATTCCACACTCGTTCATTCTTTCTGGTTCCACTCAACAGGCGATGATACCTTAAGAATAAGTGAAATAAAAACAGGTTGTTCTTGTACTTTAATGCCTCTTGAAAAAAAATGGATTGCCCCCGGAGACAGCATGAATGTTGAAGTTACATGGGAAATAAAAAGAAAATTGGGACATTCTGGAAAATATCCTTATGTTTATACAAATGCTCAAGAAGACCCTTTCCGTATAGGCTTGGACACCAGAGTATTTAATAAATTTGATGATGTTTCTGACCTTTATGTTATTAAACCATACAAAGTTGAATTAGCCAAAATAGCAAATAAAAACATAGATTCTGTTGAAATTAAATTTATTAGCAAATATGACTTTGACCTTCAGATTGTTTTAATTGATTCAAATGTTGATGAGTGTGAACTACATATTCCTGAAATTCTGGTGGCTAATGACACTGTTTTGGGAAATGTAATTATTAAAAACGAGTATAAAGACAAAGAATTTATTGGATCTTTTACTATTGGATTTTCAGATAAAAAACAAACTCGTATTACTATTCCGGTAAGAAGAAAAATTTATAATTTAAGTTCCGATAAGTAATGACGAATTAAAGTATAAAAGATTAACTCTAAAATAATAGGAAACAGATAAAAAAAATGAGACGAATTCTTATTGCAACATTAATTATAGTAGGATTAAGCCTTTCATCTGCTTTTGCAGCTCCAAGATTAACTATCGATGAGGATGCATTTAATTTTGGTTATGTTCCTCAGAACTCAAAAATCTCACATGTTTTTTGGCTTAAATCCACAGGAGATGACACTCTCAAAATTTTAAAAGTAGTGCCTGGCTGAGGATGCACCAAAGCCCCTCTTGACAAAGAGGTGTTAGCTGTCGGTGACAGCACAAAATTAGAAATTATTTTCTCTACAAAAAAATATAAAAACCGTGTCTCAAAACGTCCTCGTATTCAAACCAACTCAGGCCTTCCAGATAAAACTGTTCAAATCATTTCTCATGTAGTCGCCCGTCCTGACTCAACTTATCCAGTCATTATTAAACCTTACAAATTGAACTTATCTCAATTTACCGAAAAAGTAAGAGATGAAATAAACTTTAATATCACTAATGTATCGGAACAGGATTTGGAAATTCGGTTAATAGCAGGACTACCTGAATATTTTGAAGTATCTCTCCCAAAATCAATTGGAGCTGGAAAAACTGCCGAAGGTACATTGAAACTTAAAAGAAATCATTTGAAAAATTCATTTGACAAATCTTTTACATTTGAATTGAATGATGAAAAAACATCAAGATTTACCGTGCCTGTAAAAAGAACTGTAAGAACTGTTACTAATAATAAAAGTAAAACTGCAGCAATTAAGTCTAAAGGCAAATAGATATTATTATAAATAAAAAAGCCGCCATATAAATAAAGGCGGCTTTTTTTGTGCTTACTTCTTCCCTATTTATTATTCGATATCCAATCTTGTACCTTGATCTAATATATCCTGCCATGCATCGTTATAAACTTCGCCATCAACATTAGAATGAACTAAACGGTAATCGTAGTTTCCTGTCCAATCTTCAAACACGAAAAATTTACCCTCACCTAAGCTACGATAGTACCATACTTCATAAGAATTCCCAATTCTCGGAGCAATAACTTCATCAATTTCATCATAATCACCGTATTTAATATAAATCCTACCTCTATCCGACGACCATCCATTATCTTTAGTGTAATTATTTGAATATAGCCTATTGGACAAAATATAACGTTTGACATATTCCAATCTTTGTTCATTCTCCGGAGTTGTATGATTTAAGTCGTGTTCTTTCCAAAACTGTTTCAAATAATTTTCCTGCCCGGTAGCGGTCAAGTTATTTAGAATTGATAATTGTTCGGGTGAAATAATATATGACAAGAGATTTTTTCGTTCTTTAAAGGTTAACGAAAAATAAGGGTCATTTTTATTTGCCAGAGATTTGTCAACTTTATCAGGTATCGGCTCTATTACTGCAAACGGTTGATAAACTGTATCTTTTTGTTTGGATGATTTGTCTTCGGCAATTATTTGCAGATTATATATATTAGCGGGCCAACCCTTGATATCAAAAAGTTCTCTGACAACAGCCGATGATGCAGGTTTTTCAATCTCTCTCTCTCCTAAAAACATAAAAAAGCTACTGTCCTGATTTAAGGCATTATACGTAACCTTAAATTTTGATTTTTTATCCGGATTGAAATCAAGGTTATATAACTCACCATAAATTGCAAACGCAGAATCCTTGGTACTATAAATTGATGTTGGATTTGGTAGGATCCTGAAACCATTTTTAACTAATTTAAAATTAGTATCCGCTTTTTCGCCGACATATTTAACATCATAAGCGAGGTAGTAATCGCTCATACTTAGTTTTGTTTTACTAATCTCAGGAACATTAAACGGAGAGATAAAAAATTCACCTTTATTTTTACTGACAACATCAATAACATATATACGAGCAGTATATTTACCCTGATAAGCTCTAAGAGATAACCTATCAAAAATACGCACATTTTTCATCGAAGCATCTTCTTTGGATACAGCTTCCAAAGCAAAATAAGTGCTTGCTGAATCAACTACTTTTGCTGTTGAATCTATTAGGTTAACCTGGATAAATACTCTACCGGTTAGTTTGGTATCGGTTTCTTCTTGTTTAAAAAACTGGAATTCGTTCTTCTTTAATGCAATTGGAAATTCCAGAAGTGCCAACGAATCATAAGCTGGGTTATTAAATATTTTCACTCCAGAATAAATATTAAGTATTTTTTCACCGCTTTGAACCGGATTGACACACAACATCAGAATAAAAACGATTATAATTCTAAGCATAAATTTATATCTCACTTAAACCTCTCTTTTAAAAATCTGGCCTCAAATTTAAGCCGTCATAAGGATAAACCAAACGATAATCTCCATCTTCATACTCATCGACAAATAGGAATTTTCTGTATCTCCCCTCTTTATAATAATGCCATTCCTGATATGGT
>QNAD01000161.1 GCA_003641345.1 Candidatus Zixiibacteriota bacterium
GTTGCTATCTGTTTGAGATAATACAAAGAACCTTCATCTTTAGTGGCTATTTCAATATTGTTATTGGAACCGACTGAAGCAACCAGATCATTAGCATCATAGTTAGTTGCAGCGGCAATAGCAGTATTTATAGCACCGGTCAGCGTAGTCATATCTGAATAAGTTGCGTTAGCAACAGTTACGTCTTCATTAGTGATAACACCGGTACCAGCTGTACCATAAGTGTTAGATGTATAACGAAGAACACCAAGAGAAGCACCACGATCGGAAGCGGCATTAAATGTTAATACACCAGTACCGGTTGCGGTAGTTGAAGAAGCTTCAGTCTTCATTGAAAACTGAGCACCACTATCAACTGAGTTAAAGCTTACCCAAACAGAGTTAGCAGTAGCATGACCAGCTTGGACAGAAACTGAAACATCAATTTTACCAGCTAAAGTTGTATTATTATCAACTGCAGTTTGAATGAGACCCTCAATACCAGAACCCAAAGTACCAGCTGTAAATGTTACATCGAGTGATTGTAAAGAGGTCGGCTGGCCATTAACGGATGTATCAGTAGTATCCTGATAATAAAGGTTAAAGGTATAAGTACCAGCCAAATTTGCATTACCAGAGCTGAAAGCTGTTGCTGACTTAAGAGTAGCAGTAGTAGCAGTACCGGCAACTTCCAGACCATTATTCCAAGCATCCAAAACCTGCATAGAACTACCTGTTTTCTTGGCAACATCAGATGATTGAACGACATCAACGTTGTGAGTACCTTCAGTAATATTCGTCGGGTCACCATCACTGTTTGCCAGAGAAATACCAAAAGCAGTGGTGTTCAAAGTAGCAGCTGCATCAGCGGTTTTTACAGCACTTAATGAGTAAGTGCCGGTTTCAAGATTTGAACTTCTAACAGAAACACCAGAGGTGTTGTTTGAAGTTATAGCGGCAACATTTTCTTTAGTACCATCAAGAAGTTTTTTGGTACCAAACTGAGTGTTAGCAGCAATACGATCAATAGTCTTGATAGCATTGGTTATTTCTGCTTGGTCAGCAGCCAACTGATCGGCATCATTGAAGCCTTCGTTAGCGGCATGAATAGATAGTTCTCTCATAGAAACTAACAGGTTGTTAATTTCTGTCAAAGCACCTTCAGCAGTTTGAATCATACTGATAGATCCTTCTGAGTTTTCGACTGCCTGATTCAATCCGACAATCTGAGCGCGGAACTGTTCTGAAATTACCAGACCAGCAGGGTCATCAGAACCCTGGTTGATACGGAAACCAGAAGACAGTTTCTGCATAGATTTGGACAACGCATCTGATGTGTTGACCAAATTACGGTGTGCATTTAATGCAGCAAGGTTGTGATTAATACGAAGTGACATCTGTCATTCCTCCTTGAGAATCTTGAGAGTATCCTTACTCTCTGTTTCTTCTATGTGTTTAGTTAATTTCATTTACACATTAACATCACTTCCATGTGCTATAATTAAGCAGAAACGATCCAATTATCTGCCGTATGATTCAATCGCCCTCCATTTTTTTTAGTTCAACGTTACTCATAAATTTATTTATCCTTTTGTTTTTCTTATCATTAAGCATCGGCATAAATATTTACAACTTTACAGTTCATTAGCGGATAAACAGACTATTTTTCGTATTTCAATTTATTCTTTTTGAGTTTGAGTAGTTATCTGCTCTAATTCTTTTAATCTTGCTCTTACCGGTTTATAATCAGGGCTTAATTGCAAAATCCTCTTGTAACCTGTTATTGCCGCATCTCCTTGCCCCATAAACAAATAACAATCCGAAAGAGCAAACAAAATTTCCACATTTTCAGGATTCTGGCTTAAAGCATGCTCATAGCTATCAATTGCAGAGAGGAAATCCTTATTTTCCATTTGAATATTCCCTGTAAGTATATAAATATCAGCATTATCTGGGTTCTGGGCTGAATATATCTTTAGAGTATCAATAGCTTTTTGGGGTTTTTCCATCTTTATATAGTTAATACCTAAATTTAGCAAAGTTGAAGAATCAGCATTATTCGTATCAATAGCCATATTATAATATTTTTCGGCTAATTCATATTTTTCTAATTTTAATTCACAATTACCAATATCATTTAATATTTGCGGTGATTCAGGGGATTGTAATAAAGCTAATTCATAATATTTTTCAGCCTCTTCGAATTTATTTAGTTTAAAACAGATATCAGCAATTTTAGTAATAAATTCTAAATTATCTTTATACTCACCTATGTTTGTATTTAGAATGTCATAAGCTTTTTCTAATTTATTAATCGAAGAATAAAAATCAGCAGCTTGCAATTTTAATATTTGACTGGTTTTGTCTATTGATAACGCTTTTGAATAATTCTCATCTGCTATATCATTCTTCCCTTGTTGTTGGTACAAATTAGCCAAGGCGGCAAAAGTCATTTTTTGTGGATTTTCTTTTTTCGACTCCAATAATAAATATTTTTCTGCTTCAATTAAATTGTTTTGAGATAAATAGAGTCTGCCAATTTGGAAAGCTGTATCAAGATAATCTGGTTTAGCTTCAATTGTTTTTTTATAATAATTGATAGCCGATTCAATATCTTTTTGAATTTCATAAGTATTTCCAAGAGCGAAATAGGCTGTTTCCGGTGAATTCAAATGATACAATGTTATAGGGTCAATTTCCCTATGCTCATCATAGTTTTGTTGGATTTCAAGAAATTCTTCGTATTTCTTTATTGCTTCGGAATAATCTTTATTTTTCGCAAAAATATGTCCTAGTAGCATAATTGGGTCAAGATAATTTGGCTTGTGCCCTAAAGCTTGGTTGGCATATTTTTCTGCTTTATCGTATTGTTGGGTGTAAAAATAAGTCCATGCTAATTGGTCCAAAGCCATTAAGTGAATATATCTTTCAGCTTGCTCATTGGGATTAGTTAACTCAATAGCTTTTTTAGCTGATTTTATAATCTGGGGAGCATAAGTTTCTATATTGTCAAAAAGTTTCCCTCGCAATAATTGAGCCAAATTATACCATGCAAATGCAAAATCGGGATTATCTTTTAATTGTTCTTCAAGTAATGTTTTGGTTCTTATAAATTTATCTTTCATCTTATCTTTTGATAAATCATATCCGAGATGTTCAAGAGAAATCGGGGCTCTTTCAATAGATAAATTATCAGGGATATATAATTGATTATGAACAATACCTTCATATTTGAACCCTAAGCCACGACGGAAAAAACGTGTTGAATTAGCCGATGTAACTTTCAATCCTGTTTCCTTATAGCAATTGAAAACATTAATGGCAATAGCATTGACTTGATCATTTGAAATTGTTTCAAATAATCTTGGAATATCATTAGCATCTATTCTTTCATCAGCATCAATAATAAAAATCCAATCAGAAGTAGCCTGCTCAATAGAATAATTTCTATGTTTAGAAAAATTACCTTCCCACGGTTGATGGAATATTTTCGCCCTATATGATTCAGCAATTTCAATTGTTTTATCCGTAGAACCTGTATCAACAATAATTATTTCATCCACCCAGTCCCTGATTGAATCAAGGCATCCCGGCAAAAGCTCCTCTTCATTTTTCACCATCATACATGCTGAGACTGAAGGTCTTTTTTTGTAGGATTCCTTCATCATTTCCAGTTCCTGATTGTTTTCACAATTCTCAATACCTTCGTTGATAACCTTCAAAGCAGTTTCATCGGTATTAAAATGTTTTAACAACAAGGCATAATTCTGGTATGGAAGAGGGTTAATTTTATTGTTTTCTATAGCTAATTTATAATATTTTAATGCCATATCTTTTTTATTGTAGCCGGCATAACTGACTCCAAGCATATTATATAGTTGAGCTAAATGTTCCAAAGTTATCGCAATATCATCGATAGGAAATCCTTTTTGTTTGTATCTTTCGTATAGCTCAATATATTTTTCGCCAAAAGTTATAACATTCTTATGTTCTTTTAAATTAAGATAGAAGAATGATTTCAGATAATTAAAATCAAGAGAGTTTGGGGCTATGCTTAATCCATCATTCAAATATAATTCAGAACCATTAAAATCACCAATATTGCAATAGCTAAAGGCAAGTTGTCTATTTAATTCAAGTCTCTCTTTTTTGGGTATCTCTTTCAGTTTATTTTTATAAGGGCTTAATAATTTAATAACTCCTTTAAAGTTCTGCCGTTTAAATTCTTTACCGGAATTTGATAAAATCCTGCTTAAATCTTTTATATTTACTTTAGCAGATGCTAAGATATTTTCATTATTGCTTAAATTATTTTTTATGTTCTGCAACGATTTGTCATCAGGAAAATCTGACATAGCTTTTTCAAGCAATTCTTTAACACCAGACAAATCATTGTTATCCATTGTGATTTTAATTAAAGCCAAGTAAGCTTCCAAATTCACATTTGCTTTTTCCAGTTGAATCGTATAATAATGTTCTGCTCTTTCAACGAACCCTTGGTTAAATGAGATTCGTGCCATACAAACATTAATATCATTATAAGTTGGATCAATGTTTAATACTCTGCGATAGTATTTTTCAGAGGAAGCATAATCTTTTTTGATTTCATAAATTAATCCAAGATTTCTAAATGCAATAACTCTACTGTCAGCATGTAATAGAATTAGCGAGCCTGCATCTTTAATAATATCAAATTGCTTTTGTTCTTTGATGTAATTCTTGAACCATTTGATAGCCTCATCATACTTTTCTGTTTTGGAATAAATAAATCCAAGTTCGATAATGGCATCAAGATAATTTGATTTTGCGGATAAAGCTTTTTGGCAATATTCAATAGCCTCATCATACTTTTCTTTTTTGGTATAAGCTTGAGCCAATTGAATGAGCGACATCAAATAAATATGAAATCTTTCATTTTCATCAGAACCTGTCAGAGAAATTACCTTCGAAGCTATTTCAATTATTTTATCTGTGTTATCAACATGAATAGTGTCTTCTTCAGATTTCAATTGCTGACAATAGTTAAAAAGACAATATTCATTATCAGGTTCACTTGCGACCTGTTTCTCCAATAAATCCATTGTCCGCTTAAATTTTTCCTGCATTTTATCTTCAGAAAGATGATAACCGAGATGAATAATGCAAATATCAGATTTTTTGATTTCTGAACCTTCAGGAATTTTTAATTCATTATGAACAATTCCTTCATATTTCAGATTCAAGTCTTTTTTGAACATCCGAATAGAATTAAGGCTTGAACTAATCTTTCCTGATTGGCTATCAATATTTTCTA